>DASXSW010000471.1:0-6049 GCA_036505755.1 Binatia bacterium
TCGACCGGCAGTAAACGGATCGATACGTCTTTCAATACTTCGACGAAGATGCCGCCGAGACCGACCATCAGGAACGGGCCGTACTGCGGATCGGTGCGCGCGCCGATGAGCACTTCGGTGCCTTGCACCATCTCTTGAATCAGGAGATGGCCTCTGCCGAGCGTTTTGGAGAGAAGCTTCTGCCCTTCCGCTTGGACTTCTTCCGGGCTCTTCAAGCCAAGAACCACCGCGCCGGATTCGGTTTTATGGACGACTTCCGCAGCGATCAATTTGACCGCCACCGGAAAACCGATTTCTCTTGCCTTCGTCGCTGCGTCAGCCGCCGTGCCGGCCATGGCTTGCTTCGGTAATCCAATGCCATGACTCTGCAACAGTTTATTCAGGTTCTCGCCTTCGAGATCCGCAGCATTACCGGTCGCTGGCGGCAATTTCGGCACACCACGTTGCCTGCGTTCGCCGTACAAGCCGAGTCCTGACAGCGCGCGCAACGTCGGCTTAATCGCTTGCAGGAATGGCAGCTCGGCTTCCACTTGGAATGCCCGGCTTTCATCCGTGCAGCTGTAGGTCGATCTGGCAAACGCGAGAACCGGTTTGTCGGTCGCCGTGGTTACGCTCTTGAACAGTCCGGCACTTCTTTGCTGTCCGCGCGGCAACTCGCCGTGAATCGCCAAAAGATCGACACCGTCGTCCTCGGCGTAAAGCTTGACGATATTGATGAAACCCTGCTCGTCGCCGAAGCCCGCGACGCCGCACTCGAGCGGATTCTCCACCACCAGTTCCGGCGGAATTAGCGGGCGCACGGCTTCTTTCGTCCTGTCGCTCAGCTGCGCCAGATTGGTCTTCAGCTCATCACAATGATCGCAGATGAGCCCCTTCATGCCGCCGGAATTGACGACGATCGCCGCGCGGCCACCCTTGGGAAATCGCCCAGGAATAAAAGCAAGGGTTGTTTCCGTCATGTCTTCCAGCGTCGGACAGCGGACCAAACCGAGGCGGTGACAAACCGCATCGAACACTTCGTCCGCGCCGGCAAGGGAACCCGTGTGTGAGATCGCTTGGCGTTTGCCCATCTCCGAGCGGCCGAGCTTCACGACCAGAATTGGTTTGCCTTTGCTGAGCGCTTGTTCGGCGACAGTCATGAATTCGTCAGGGCGACGAATGCCCTCGACCATCAGAGTGATGACTTTGGTATCGGGATCGTCAACCAAGAACGAGAGGTAATCGACGAGATCCAGACTCACCTCGTTGCCGCTGGAAACTGCATAAGTGAATCCGATACCGCGTTCGGTGGCGCCCTTGATCCAGTTACCGAGCGAACCGCCGCTCTGAAAAATCAGACCAACCGGCCCCTTCTTGAGCAGCGGCGTCGCCGTCGGAAAGGTCCACAATCCCTCGCCCACCGAGTACGAGCCCATACAGTTCGGACCGCAAATCACCATCCCCGTGCGCTCACAGAGATCTTTCATTGCCTGCGCGCGCTCTTTTCCTTTGGCATCGTCACCCTCGCCAAACCCCGCGGTGTAAATGGTCGCGGCTTTGGTGCCCAACTTTGTCGCCTCCTCCAACACACCGAGGACGGCGCGCGTCGGTATGAGAATCAGCAACTCGTCCGGTACTTCGGGAAGCGCCGCGAGATTCGGATAACATTTGTCACCAAATAAGTCGGTGTAGTTTGGATTGATGAGATAGACGCCTCCGGGAAACTTTGCGCCTTTCAGATTTCGATAGATTCCCAACGGCCACGCGCCCTTTTGCGAGGCGCCGACGATGGCGACAGATTTTGCGCCGAGCAAATTTTCCACGGGTTTGCGGATAAAAGTTGCCATAAATTTTCCTTCTAGATTGGAATTTCCTTCCTATGTCACAGAGACTGAGTGACTGCAAGGTTGGAGTGATGAAGTATTGGAGTATCGGAGCACTCGGATCGTAGGATGGGTTGAGTCCGCGATACCCATCGTCCTTAATTTGGATCTCCTCGCCGTGAAGCGCACGAAGGACACGAATGATGCGGATATCTGAGGTTGGACTAAGAGCCGTAGGGTGCGCTTGCGCACCATATCCACCGAGGCGAATTTGTATGCTCGGGAATAAAACGGTGCGCAAGCGCACCCTACAAACTTTTGTCGTTCTTTATGTCACGGAAACACGTGCCAGCAATGGGCCGGCAATTCGACACCGGCGTTCTGGCCGACGATCAAATCCATGTCGCCGGCGAGCTTCGCCAGCAGCGTTACGCCGTTGATCTCGACTTCCGCTAGTGCGGCGTCGCCGAGATAATGCCTGCTCGTCACTTTGCCGATGTTGCCTGCAATACCGTAGCTGGGTGAGGGTATGACTTTCACATGTTCCGGCCGGATCGCTAATGTGACGGCAGCACCGTCGCTGACACCGCTTGGCAGGCACGCGGCAATCAAGCCGAACGGCGATTCCACGTGGCCCGCGCCGGCAACTTTGCCGTCGAAGAAATTCATTTCACCGACGAACTGTGCAACGAATAGATTCGCCGGCCGGGCGTAAACTTCGTTGGGCGAAGCGATTTGCAGAATCTCTCCCGCATTCATCACGCAGACTCGATCCCCGAGGCTTAGCGCCTCGGCTTGATCGTGGGTAACGTATAGGGTCGTCACGCCGATCGACTTGGTGATCTTTCGGAGCTCGACGCGCATCTGCTCGCGCAAGCGCGCGTCCAGGTTACTGAGCGGCTCGTCCATGAGCAATATCTTGGGCTCGGTCACCATCGCGCGCGCCATCGCCACTCGTTGCTGCTGCCCACCGCTCAAGTCCGTTGCCGGCCGGTCTTCCAGGCCATCGAGCTGCACGCGCTTGAGCGCCGCGCGCACTTTGTTCGCCACCTCGGTCTTGGCAAATCGTTTGTGCCCCTGGGTCAGAGGAAACGCGACGTTTTGAAAAACATTCATGTGCGGCCAAATGGCGTAGGACTGAAAAACCATTCCCAAATCGCGGCGCTCCGTGGGGACATAAATTCGACGCGCAGCCGAGTTGACTAATTCCCCCGCGATCTCGATTTCTCCGTTGTCCGGCCGTTCCAACCCAGCGACGCAGCGTAGCGTCGTCGTCTTACCGCAGCCGCTCGGACCAAGCAGAACACAGAACTCACCCTCGCCGACTTCGAGATTGATCGAGCGGAGCGCATCGACCCGCCCCTGTCGCGCACGGAAGGATTTTTCCAGGCCGCGGATGTTAATCAAATGACAATCTCATAATAGCTGCTGAAGATGGAGTGTTGGAGTACTGGAGTGATGGGCTTAATTCTCAATACTCCATTACTCCAACACTCCAGCACTCCATTCTTGCTAGCTCGCTTCGCCGATCTCGCCGATGCGCGAAAGCACTACGCGCACCGTCCCAACAACGATTGTGGCAAACAGGATCAAGATGACTCCCAAAGCCGCGACTTGAGGAACCCAACCGCTGCCCCAAAATTGCCAGACCACCGTAGAGATCACCACGTTGTTTCGCGTGTACAAGGTCAACGCCATCGTGACCTCGCGATAGGAGAGCAGGCCGATCCAAACCCAACTGTTGAGCACACCGGTGGCGATCAGCGGCAGGACAATCTTCCACAAAACTCGCGGCGTGGACGCGCCGGCTACACGGCCCGCTTCTTCCAACTCGCGATGCACCTGGATCATCACGCTATTGGTTGTGCGCGTGCCATAAGCGATCCAGTTGATGGTGTGCGCGATGACGATGATGAAAATTGTGCCGTACAATGGAAACACATCGCGGTAGGAAAGCCCGAGGTACGCCAAACCCACCGCCATCAAAATCCCCGGCACGGCGTGCGGTACGAACGCCAGGGTATCGAGAAGGCCACGGAAGGAGACCTGTGTGCGAATTACGACCCATGACACAAGCACGCTCAATAACATCGTCAGCGTCGGCACAGCGAACATGAGAATCAGAGTATTGATGAACGGCTTGACGCCAACGTGAGCCGGCATTTCCAGGTAATGCTTGAAGGTCAACAGAGACAAAGCGTCTGTAGAAGGCAGTTGCAAATACGGCAGCAACGAGGTCCAAAGCAGAACTAGAAAAGGAATAAAGACTTCGATCGACAGATAGAAGAAAACAAACGCGAGTGCCGGCCATTGCCAAGACCCCAGCGCGATCTCCCGCGGGCGATAGCCGCGACCGGTGATCACTGTGTATTTTTTTCCCTGCTTGACCAAGCGCACGTATAAGAACGCGAACACAAGGCCAAAAACCAGCATGATCGCCCCATAGGCTCCCGCCATGCCGTAATCCGGCAAACCGGTGTTGGGCGAGGTTGATTGGAAGATCAATGAACTCAAAACGATAATGCGGGCGGGCAGCCCAATGATCGCCGGCACTTCGAAAACCGCGAGAGCCGTCATGAAAAGATAAACCATCACAGCGGCGATGGCCGGCCAGGTGATCGGTATATTGATTTTGAGAAAGGTTCTGAGCTTGCCGACGCCGGACGTGTAAGCCGCCTCTTCCAGCGACGGATCCATCGATCGATAGGCTGCGGCGAGCATGAAAAAAGCGCCGGGAACGAATGAAATACCCTGAACGAAAGCCATGCCGGGTAGGCTGTAGAGATTGAACGGGGGCGCGGCCAGGTCGAATATCTGCTGGAGCCATTTGTTCAACAAACCGATGCGCGGGCTGAGTAGGATGATCCAAGCGATGGTGCGGAGAAACACGGGAATCAATATGCCGATGGTGAGCAGAACGTAAATGGTCTTTTTCAGCGGAATATCCGTCCGCATGAGGATCCACACCAGAGGCACGGTGATTAGCAAGGCCACGCTGACGCTCGTCACCGCGAAGAAAAGAGTGTTCAAGAGCACTTGATAGGTTCTGGGATTGGCATACACGTCGAGGTAGTTTGCCAGTGTCAACGGAACCGTTTCGCCGGGAAAACCGGTGCGCAGGCTCATGAGAATCACCATCACCACCGGCACGCCGATGAGAACCATCAGGAATAGAGAGAGGCCCGACGCGAATAGCGATACACCGTGGGATTTGAGACGCGCAAGACCGTCTCCAGCGGCGACAAAAACTTCGCTACGCGATTCTGCTTTCATTTCAACTCTGCTTGAACGATTTCAATGTCTTGAACGTTTGGAACTGCTGGAACGATTTAATTGTCGAACCCAAAGACTTTTCCGTACTGCCGCGTTAACTTGTCGACCAACTGGGCCTGATCTTGCTTCATGTACACGACCGTCTTTCCTTGGATAAACTGATAGGCTTTGGTACCGGGTACGTAGGCTGAAGAGTGGCCGGTGTGTTTCTCCCAAAGCTGTTGGCCTTCCTTTGTGCTCATAAAAACCGTGAACAAATGACCGACGTTCGGATGCGGCGCGCCCTTGAGAACGCCGACGTGATACTCCGGCGAGACAACGGGTTGGACGGCGTCGGCGAAAACCAGCGGCGCTCCTTGTTGCGCCGATTCGTGGAGCTGGCTATCCTGCATTGTCGCGGAGATCAATACTTCGCCCAAAAGAAGCCGTTGGGCCATTTCACCGGCGCGGCTCAAAGTCGGTTGCATAGCGGCCAATTTCTTGACGAAGTCCGTGGTCTTCTCTTCACCCCATGGACCCGCGGCCAGACGCGCAAAATGATGCACCGAGCTGGTCACGCCCAACTTGCCACCCTTCCATTTCGGATCGAGTAGGTCTTCCCAGCGCTTCGGCGCGTCCTTGGCCGGCAAGATCTTCTTGTTGTAGGCCGGCAACGCAAACTGGTTGGCGATCGAGATAACACCGTTGTCATATTCGATGATTTTCGGATCGACACCGAGGCTCTTGTAGTCGAAAGTCTTGTGCAATTTTCGAAACCATAACGAGCCGTGGTGGGAATCCGTCACCACCATGATGTCCCACTCCGGCGGCTGCCCTGATGCCGAGAGGCCGACGACCTTGCCGATATCGCGCGTCATGTTTCCCGAAGCGTTGAAATTGAGCTTGATATTGAGGCCGTATTTTTTGTTGAACGCTCCGGCCAACTCCTTTGCTCCCTCGGGACCGAGTGTGGACGGACCGTAGAATTCAATGAC
>DASXSW010000472.1:0-2935 GCA_036505755.1 Binatia bacterium
CCGGCGATTAATATGATCTACTCTTTCGTCGCAAAGGATGCGGGGCTTTTTCAAAAGCATGGTATCGAACCCAAGCTAGTCGTCTTCGACTCCGGTTCCGTTTTGGCACAGGCTGCTATGTCGGGGGACGCCAAGATGTCCGTGACCTCGGGGCCGGTGACCATCGCGTCACGCACTCAAGGCGCGGACGCTATCATGATCGCCAGTTGTGTCAACACTCCTCCCTACAGCATAGTCGCAGCTAAGAACATTACCCGGTGGGACCAGCTAAAGGGAAAAAGAATCGCCATGAGTCGCTTCGGCTCCGGCACGGACACCTCATTGCGCTTGGTGCTAAGAAAATTCGGGCTCGACCCAGCGAAGGATCTCATTATATTGCAACTCGGCACACAGCCAAGCCGTTATCAGGCTTTGATGGCCGGTAACATTGACGCCACAATAATCTCCCCGCCGCTTGACCTAATGGCCAAGAAGGATGGTTTTAACATTTTAGTGAGTATCCCAGACCTAGGTATCCCTTATCCGCAACAAACGGTCGAAACTACCGACCGCTTTGTGCGCGAACATCCGCAAACGGTCAAGAATTTTCTCAAAGGATTTATCGAGGGCGTTTACTTTGCCGCCAAGAATAAGGATCACACCAAAAAAACCATTCTCAAATATTTAAAAACGTCGTCGGATCCCGAGATTCTCGAAGCGACCTATCAGAGCTATGTCCAGGTAACCGATTACACCGGTTATCCGAATTTGGAAGGCATTCGCAATGCGATGGACGAGGTCGCGCAAAGGATCCCGGCGGTAAAAAACAAAAAACCGGAAGACTTCGTCAACACTCGATTTCTCAAAGAGCTGGAGAAAGAAGGCTTCTTCAAATCCCTCGGCAAATGATTAATTTCTTTAGGGCAACGCTACCCGTCGCCACTTTCCTGTTTCAGGGCTAATTCGTAACAGAGTATTTTTGCGCGTGCGAGTGGTCCGCGGGCAGGCCCAGTTGCTGTACGCGTCGAGGTGGAGGTTGCAAAGGTCGGCGGGTTTGCGATCCTGGGCGATGGAGCACTATGAATCCGGTGATGCCGCCTTGGTCCTGTCTGCCTTGACTTTTTTCCAACGAAGCGCCGGAATTTCTTTGGGCTTATTTGGCTTTTCTACGAGAATGCGAAGTCCAGTCACAACAAAAACACTGGCGAGCAACCCGTAGGAAATAAGATCCGAAACCATTGTGTGTCTTCCTCCTGTTCGGCTTGATTGAATCGCGTGCAATCAGATCACCGCGCCGTGATCACGCAAAAGATGCGCCATATCCGGACAATCGCCTAGGAAGGCTAAGTCGTTGAAACACAACGATTTCGCTCTTGAAACCCTCTCGCTTCTGCTGATCTGTTCGCCCATTTTTTGCGCGCTCTGGGGCGGACTAGAACAATTGCCGTGCAACCGAGCTAATCGTTAGGCATATCTCCCCGGAGATTTTCAGCCGCTTGAGGGCGCCGCTAGCCGTTTGGCCGAATCGGAAATGTCCGGCCCCATCCATCACAGGAAAGCGATTCTGACCGCGCTAGCTATCTCCCGACTCCTCTGGCATTTCAAGTTTCCCAACCGGATCGATTAATCACAAAGTTCTCAAGGTTCACAAAAGCTCTTCAAACCTCTAGGCTCCTTGTGCTGAGTATCATTCCTACCAGTCAGTTGGGCTGGCGGGTCGTTTCGCGAAAAACATTAGCACCATCGAGAGCATGCTGACGATGGCGAATATGCCGAATGCGATCATGTAACTCTTGGTGAGGTCATAGAGAAAGCCGGCGAGAACAGGACCGATGAATGTTCCTGCCGTTTGCACCGAGCGGCTCATGCCTTGAATCGTCGCAAAAGCCTTGGTGCCGAAGTAATCGGCGCGAATTGGATCTTGCAACGAGGCGAGGCCGCCGTATGACAGGGAGTAAATAATCATGCACGGCGTAAAGATCACAGCTTGCGCCGTGTAACCCATCAGCAATACGGAAAAGCTCAGAGCCAGAAGCAATACCATCATGAGTCTTCTTTTGTCCAGTAGATCTCCCAGCCAACCCATGCCGACACGGGCCGGAGCCCCGATCAGCGCTGAGAGCCCGAGTAAACTACTCGCCGCCTCAGTGCTCCAGCCCCGGTCGACCAGCAGAATGACGAAATGAACCGACACTCCTTCGGTAACCATGTGGCGGAGCGCCATCGCCGTCGATAGAAACCAAAACGTTTTGTGGTGCAACGCTTGGCCCAGGGTGAATTGCGGATCGTTCGATGGCCCGCGTGACCGTTGAGAGTGCGCGCTCCCGACGTCGGATTTCGCCATCGCCGCTTCTTCCTGGTGGTAAATTCGATTTATGAATAGAGCGATCGGAAACCCAATCGAGAAAATAATAATTGCTGATAGGGTCGCCGCCGCGCGCCAACCCCACAAAGCAATGACCCAGCCGACCAAAGGCACGAGCGGTCCGGAGATGCCCGGACCCATCCGAAAAATGCCGAAAGCCAAACTCCTCCGCTCGCGAAAAACCTTTGCGATCAGTACGCTGATCGGCATGTTGTAGCCCAAGCTCGATCCGAGCACGATGCCCAGGACAGTGACGACATAAAGCATCGGCAGCGAATCGACCCAACTCAGTGCGAGAAATCCGAGCGTGCAAATGACGAGACCGACGAAGAGCATGCGATGAGCGCCAACGCGGTCGGTAAGGTAACCCTCGATTGGACCTAAGATACCGGACTCGACGCGCGCCAATGAAAACGCACCCGAGATCGCCGTCCGGCTCCAACCGAATTCACGTTCGAAAGACGGGAAAAACGCACTCATACCGAAATAGCTGAATCCGGTATTCACCGCGTGCGTGATACATCCGGCGATCACAAGCCACCATTTTCGCTCCATGAAGTGTAAGTTCCGCAGTTGTCGACCAGAAAATTA
>DASXSW010000473.1:0-3230 GCA_036505755.1 Binatia bacterium
TAGATCGGACCCATGCTTTCGGTGGCGCAGGAATCGTGAATGAGAAAGATCTGTCCCATGCCAGTGAATGTCTCATGCTTTTGCTGCTCACGATCTTGCCGATAGTTGTTCTGTAGGTTGCGTAGCTTGTGAAAGTCCGCGCCGAATTCATCGTCATGCTGTCTTTCATCGTTGCGGATCGGGCGGGTACGGCGAAAGTGGATGTTGTAGCGCATGCTATGGGTGTCGTCGATGGGCACGTGGGAATGGATTGTGTAGCCTTCGGGATTCCCTTTCAAACCGCCAGTGGGAATAAATCCGTGGCACGGCAGCACGATGTTGGACACGCGCAGGTAAATGGTCTCGGCATCGATCTTACGGCTTGACAGCATTCTGACGCCGTAATCCATTTCAACCCCTTCCAATTGAGGCGCCGAATCCGCCGCGTACAAGGCGCCGTCGCCACCGCCCCGCTGGCGCTCGCCGGTAAAATTCTTGTGCAGGACGGAAAGATGCGATGAATCGCATTCGCCTTCGAGGCCTTGCAACCAGCTACAGTCTTGAACGGACTTCGTTACGTACAAATGTTCTAGCGGAAGATCGATCCATTCATACTTCGGCAGCAAGGGTATCTTGTCCATGGGACCTAAATAGCTCCAAACTATTCCAGCGGCTTCTCTGCATGGGTAGGCAGTATGGTGAACTTTATTTTTTAATGTGCTGCCGGCCGGCTCCGCGGGGGTTTCCAATACGTTGCCGTCGATATCGTATTTCCAGCCATGATAGATGCAGCGCAGGCCGCAATCTTCATTGCGACCGAAGAAAAGTGAAGTGCCGCGATGGGAGCAATGCTCGTCTAAAAGACCGACGCGCCCCTGGCTGTCGCGAAAGGCGACGAGATCCTCGCCGAGCAAACGCACGCGCACCGGGGGAGAGTCGGGCTCAGAAATTTCGCTCGACAGCAAAGCGGGAATCCAATACCGGCGCATAAGCTCGCCCATCGGTTTTCCTGGGCCGACTTGGGTAAGTAAGTCGTTTTCTTCTCGCGGTAGCATGGTCAATCCTTTACATTATTTTTCTCGATCTGAATAATCTCACTATCTGGCGAATAATTTTAACTTTTCTGCGGGAAAGCGCACGTAGATCTGTTTTGCCGGCGCGCTTTGAGTCGATTTAAAACGGAGCCGTTTACCTCCGACGATCAGATCACATACGGTCAGCTCGCCTAGAAAAGTCGATGAAACGACTTCGGCGGCAAACTCGTTTTCCAGACCGGATGGCGCCGCAGAAAGCTCGAGTTCTTCCGGGCGAATCGCGATGCTGACGCTTTTAAATTTCGGGTCGGGAATCCTGCAGGTCATTTTTCCCAAAGTGGTCTCAATTTCGCCGCCGTTGGTGACTACCCCATCGAGTAAGTTCGTCGAGCCGAGAAACTCGCAGACCTCGCGACTTGACGGCATCTCATAAAGCTCCCGCGGCGGCGCGCACTGCAGCACTTTGCCTTTGCTCATCACCGCAACACGATCGGCCAACGCCAGCGCTTCCACCTGATCATGGGTGACGTAGAGCACCGCGATGCCAAATGTCCGCGACAGATTCTTGATTTCGTCGCGCACCTCTTCACGAAGGCGCGCGTCTAAATTGCTCAGCGGCTCGTCCATAAGCAGCACCTTCGGCTCGACGGCGAGAGCGCGTGCCAAGGCCACCCGTTGCTGCTGTCCGCCGCTTAAAAACGGTGCCGGACGATCGGCAAACCCGGAAAGCTGTACCATTTCCAAGGCGTTCATCACTTTCTTTTTGATCTTCTCGCTGGAGAGCTTGTGCGGGCCGTTGGCCAGGGGAAATGCGACATTTTGGTACACGGTCATGTGCGGCCATACCGCATAAGACTGAAACACCATGCCAAGGCGGCGCGTCTCAGGCGCCGTGAAAAAATTCCGCTCGGCGGAGCTGACCAGCACATTACTGATCGTAATTTCGCCGCCATCAGGTTTTTCCAGTCCAGCCACACAGCGAAGCAAGGTCGTTTTGCCTGAACCGCTCAGCCCAAGAAGAACGAAGAACTCGCGTTCGCCGACGTCGATCGTGACCCCATCGACGGCGCGAACAGACTCGGCGCCGGACTTATAGTCTTTGATAAGATTCTTGATCGAGATCACGGCCTCATAACCCCACCCCGAGCTATCTACCCTTGTCGCCGCGAGAAGCGAAGCACCGATTCTTTAACTTTGCCGCAGTTATTCAACCGTTTTCTCTATCACTCCAACGGTGATTTGCAACTAGAGTTCCGGCGATGATTTCTGATGCCAAAGCCTACGGGTTGGTAAAATTTAACCGCCAATAATAATTGGCCAAACCGAGGTATTCGTGGATCGTTATGAAAAGTTTATACGCGACATGCTCGTTCGGGAAAAAATCTAAGGGGGTGAGTTGGAATTCGGCGAGCGAGAAATCGCCGGCAGCCGGGATAGGTTCAGGCGCGATTGCGGAGAATACCAACAGGCTGCGCGGCATATGTATCGCCGAGGTGACGAGTAAGTAGCGTTTCCAGCCGTTTTCCTTGAGCAGCTTTTGAGTTTCGACAGCGCTCTCGAAAGTATCGCGCGATCGGTCCTCGCCGATCACCTCGCTTTTCGGCACTCCCCAACCGATAAGGTAATCGCGAGCGATCTTGTTCTCGTCTTTGTCGGAAGTGAATGGATTCACATGGCCGCCCGAAACGATGATCGGCTTGGGCTGAATTCGATAGAGGCGCCAGGCTTCATCCAGACGGCGAAACATGAATTCATCGATCGTCGGGAAAGGAATCAACCCGCTGGGGGGAATCATGCCGCCGGTCAAAACGACAATCGCGTCATAGGCGCCGACCCGTTTCGGGTCGAGCACGGGCGGATGGCGTGTTTCCAGCGGATAGCGGAGCGCGTAGTTCACCGGTCCGCTGTGCAGCGCGAGAATCAGCAAAAAGGTAATGAAAAGCAATTTGCGCGCCCAGGTTCGCCGCCAAAAAATCAGCACGGTCAAAAGCATGATCAGCCAGGGCGTCGGCGGCAGAAGGAGCGCTTTAAGGAATTGCTTGAGGATGAACATGCGTTAAATCCAGGGGCGCTATAACCTACCTAAAAACGAGGATAGAGGATGGAAGATCGAAGATAGACGATCGCGATCCTCCATTCTCCATCCTCGATCTTCGACTAACGGAGGTCCCATGGGCCACAAAAGGGGGAAGACTTTGGAGAGGGTTCACTACGCAA
>DASXSW010000474.1:0-10538 GCA_036505755.1 Binatia bacterium
CCCTTGGGAAAATTGTCCCGCGACACGGCTTCGCCGCCGTTTAAATAATCGACCACGTGAGACTCGATGAACGCAATGCTCACTTGCAATAAGGACACATCGATGAACTGACCCCGGCCGGTTTTTCCACGCGCGAGCAAGGCCGCCATAATGCCGTGCGCAGCGAAAATCCCTGCCGCGTGGTCGACGAAAGAAACGCCGGCGACTTTAGGATCATCGAGGTCGGTCACCAGGCTCATCATGCCGCTCAGTGCCTGACCGATGGTGTCGAAGCCGGGCTTGTCGCGGTAAGGCCCGCTCTGACCGTAGCCTGAGATCGAACAGTGAATCAATTTCGGATTGAGCTTCGCTAAGCCGTCGTAGTCGAGCCCAAGTTTCGCTCTGGTCGGCGGGCGAAAGTTTTCGAGAAAGATGTCCGCCGTGGCCAAAAGCTTGCGCAAGATTTCTCCACCCTTGTTGTGCCGCAGATCGAGGGTAACGCTCTTCTTGTTGCGGTTCAGCGCGCGAAAGCTCGGGCCATAGCCTTCGTACTTCGGATTGCGCCCGCGGTGGGTGTCGCCGCCGTTAGGCACTTCGACTTTGATGACGTCGCACCCAAGATCGCCGAGCAGGCTGCCGGCGTAAGGACCGGCCACGTGGCCGCTGACGTCGATACAAGTGAATCCTTCGAGGGCTCCGGAAATCATCGGCGGTTCAAATCCTCAGCACAGAAGTCTCACTTATCGCAATCAAAAAAAGTTTTCCACCACGGGTTTCTCGCCCCAAGCCCGTCCTGAGCCCTTCGGCTATGCTCAGGATAAACTCCGCCGAAGGAGCGCCAAGTACGCCATGTGAGAGCGAAGGCTGTCATCCCGAGTGAATGCGAGGGATCTAAGAAAAATTTCTCTCGGAATTTACCCTGAGCTTGGCCGAAGGTTTCGAAATGACACCACGCGCCTTTTGCGCCTTGGCGTCTTTGCGGGAGACATTCCAGTTTTTGGGTTGCTCTGCCGTATCTTGCTTCAGGACGAGGGAGTTTTTTGTTGAGCAACTTCGTCATATATGCAAGTCTGTCGACGACCACCTGCCAATTCAGGAGGACTGCCATGCGTTATGAACTGTACTATCAACCATCGATCCAAGGGCGCGGCGAGTTCATTCGGCTTCCACTGGAAGACGCCGGCGCGGATTACGTTGACGTCGCCCGCGATCCCAACTTCGGCCGTCCCGGGATCATGAAATTCCTCGAAGACCCGTCTTTGGAATATCCGCCGTTTGCCCCGCCGTTTCTACGAGCCGGCAAGCTCCTGATTTCGCAAACCGCCAACATTCTCCAGTTCCTCGCGCCGCGGCTGGGTCTCGTGCCGAAAAGCGAAGCGAGCCGCCTCTGGGCGCATCAGCTGCAACTGACGATCGCCGATTGGCTGTATGAACAGGGCCAGACGCACCATCCGATTGCGAACGCCCTGTACTATGAGCAACAGACGGACGAGGGTAAAAAGCGCGCCGCCAATTTCACGTCGATCCGGATACCCAAGTTTCTCGGCTATTTTGAAAGAATCCTCAAACAGAACGCCAAAGGCGGCGACTTCATTTTCGGCAAGAAGGTCGCCTACGTCGATCTCTCGCTGTTCCAGATGATCCAGGGATTGCGTTACGCTTTTCCAAAGACCATGGCGCGACTCGAACCGCAACACGCGAGAATGGTGACCTTACACGATCGCGTCATGGCGCGTCCCCGGATCGCCGCCTACTTATCCTCACCGCGGCGGCTGGCGTTCAATGAGCAAGGCATTTTCCGCCACTATCCGGAGTTGGAAGAGGAATAGATGCAAGGGAATGAAGAGCATAAAAAAACCGAGCGCGGCGTTCTAATCGATAATTAATAAACGCCGCAGATTGTAGTGATTATGATGTCGTGCCTCCGGTGCCCGCCTATCGTTGGCAAATATCACGTCTGACCTAAATGAATAACCCACAAATAGAACCGCCATGTCTTCTTGCATTCCCACCGTGAAATTCAGTTGGGCCAGAGTCGGACAAGTCAACAAAGATAGTCAAGTCGTAGAAGTCTGACTCTGGCGCATTCCGCAAAAGAGCCCCACGACCCCAAGGCCGCTTGAGAACGACTTTCGTCCCTCGTGGGCAATATTGTGCGTTAAGAGATTGCCGCATCGTCCAATCGACGCCATTTATTGAGTTCGGTACGGGGGCCAATCACTGGACTCCAGTCTCCATGTTGTCACAAAAGGGCCGAATTGCGTACGTTTTGGCGAAGCGATCGTACTACCGAGAACTTTCTCCGCGAATGGCAAAAGCCTTGCGTTAGATACGACGCGAATATCTGATCGGAGGGCATCATGAAAGCATTTGTCATCGCTTTTCTCCTGCTTTTCTTAGCCGGCGTTTTTGAGCCTTTGTCCTTGCGCGGCAACGAATTCAAAGAACGAGAAGCAAAAATCACGCAGTACAAGAAATGGCTCGATACCCTGGGACCTCAAGGTTCCCAATACTGGACGCGCCTCGACGCGCGACAGCGACCCCATCGGTTGTATCTCGGTGAAGGTTTCTATCGTGCCGATTTTCAGAGTCAAGAACGGTTCGTGGACACGTTTTCGAACTATCTTGCGGGGCACCCGGAAAAGTTCATGCTGATCGACCTCTTCGATGCCGACACCAACAAAGCCGTAGGCGAGTATGGATTCGGCGGGTTCAAACTTTACGCAAAGCCTGTGCGAACGGTGGAGCGTCCTCAAGAATAGATTGGTATGGGAAACACATTGAAGATTCGCAATCAATCACGCCAAACGAATTTAATGAGTATCGAGGCAGATTACTCGATCTATCCACTTCTACAGTTATTTAAGGCACGTTATTGGATTGATACCCGAGGCAGGTCGCTCGAAGAAGAGATTCAAAAACGTTGCACACATATTCGAGAGCGAACCAACCACGAACCATCTGCTGGCGCCGGGTCGAGTAGTCGGTTCAGGCCTTATGGCCTAATAATTGGCGTTGTTTTT
Source organism: Binatia bacterium (assembly GCA_036505755.1). Classification (GTDB taxonomy): domain Bacteria; phylum Desulfobacterota; class Binatia; order UBA9968; family UBA9968; genus DP-20. The sequence goes on from DASXSW010000474.1 coordinate 3,003, forward strand.
CTATTTTTGTCTGTTGGGCCCTTCGTCGCTGTTAAGCTCCTCGACACGATAAACGTCATTAGTGATGTCAATGGCGATAAAGCAAGCTTGTCAGGCGTGTGGGCGCTCCTTACGCTTCCTGTTGAGGTAATAGTCTTTATGATCGGTGGCATGATGGATGTGGAGCGCGTTGTAAAATGGTTCAATCTCGATGGTCGACAAAATTCTTAAAGGCGCTCAGTCCGCCGATCTGCCGGGGGAAGTGACACCAAGTTCTGCATGACACCATGTTCTGCAATCCGCCTGTCGAACGTTGAGTAGAGTTACTCAACTCCAGACTTTGAACTGTTTACGCTTTTCGGCCCGGCTCGTGACTGACGGGTTACGTCCTCACGCGTAGACTTGATAAAGATCTTGTCTAGAGACGAAAGAAGCGTTCGGCGTTTTTGCCAAGGAGCTTCTCCCTGACTCGCTCCGGCATGTCGCTCCTCTCGCGCCAACGAGTGACGTAGTTCTCCTCTGCGGAAGGGTCGCCGTGAGGAAAGTCAGAGGAGCACATGAGGCCATCCTCCCCCACGTGCTTCAAGAGATAATCAAAATCTTCGTCTCCTTCACAGTTCACGAACGCCCGTCCTGAACGGAAAAATTCCTCCGGGTCGCGGTAGTACCGGCGGTCGATGGCATTATCGACGGGCCGTCGTTGCCCTTGAGAGAAAATTACGGTGGGCGGCTCTACCCGGCGTCTGATCTGCTGCATCGCGTAGGGGACCCAGGCGGAGCCGGTCTCCAGGAAGCCGAGCCGGAGCTTGGGAAAACGGGTTAGAAGGCCGGCGCCCATGGTGTACATGAAGCCCCACATCACGGGAACAATGGCCGAACAAAAGAACGCGTGGGAATCGGAAAAAAGCTGAGTTACCTGAGGCGATCCCCAACCTAGATGCACGCAAAGGGGGAGGTCAAGTCCCGCAGCTTCCTCATAGATCGGAAAGAACGCCGGATCGGCCAAATTCCGCTCCCACACCATCCCCATGGTGAAAATACCCGAAGCGCCGAGCTCGCTTGCCCGGCGCATCTCCTTCACCGCGTCCTCCGGGTCGCGAAACGGGAGAAGCGCTACCCATCTGACGCGGCCTTTTGACTTGGCGCAGGCTTGACCGACGTACGTGTTGTAGGCGTGAAACAGCGCGCCTTCAAGCTTTACGTCCTCCGCCACGGCAGCGAGAAACATTGTGGGGAAGACTATCTGGCAGTCGATGTGAAACCGATCCAAGTCGGACAGCCGGGCTTCCATGTCTTCCAGAGTCTGCGATCCAAGGGACACGTCGATTTTTTTCGACCGTTCCGTCCACGAAAGCGATGCGGTGGTGCGTCCACGGCTGCCGATGTTGGGAACGCTTTTCCCCTCGATGAGCCAACAGCCGTTGAAGTCACCCCGGACTGTGTCCGCCGGTAAGCGGACCGGGATCGGACGTCGCAGATAGAACTCCTCGGGAAGATGCTCAAACATGCCTTCCGGCTCAATGATATGTCCATCGGCGTCAATCACGCTCATTGCGTCTTCCTCCTCTGATTCATTCTTCTGCCGTGGCAGTCTATTCGGCTCAAAACTTCTGTCAAGCCATTTCTTCCTGACCGATTGGCACGATGATGATAGAAAACAAGGACGGAGATTTGGGGTAACACAAACCTGAGGGATGGGGTGATATGTGCTGCTTCGGAACTCTTTCTTTGAACCAAAAAAAAGAGGCTGGAAATCTCCAGCCTCTTTTTTCCTGACCCGGACGCTTAGTCTGGGTTATCGTTGACTGAACCTGTCGTAGCGTTCGACCCGCTCCATGAATGCACGGGGCCGGGATTGTAACTCGCGCCTCATATCTGGATTGTCTCTCAAGAAGTCCCGCAACTCGGGATGATTCTCGACGAATTGCCGGTTGTTGATAAGTTCGGGGTTTGCTTTTAACCGTTGAGCAACCCTCGGATGCGAGTCTAAGAACCTATCAAATTTGCGCAGATCCGCGCGCGCATTGAGGTTGCGCTCCCAGCTCATGACTCTGCCCGGATTTTCCCTCAACTCTTGGCGTATCCTCGGATGATCTCTGAGGAACGCTTGAAGGTCATCATGTCTTGAAACCCAACGCCGGTCGTTCGCTAACGAGGGGTTATTTCTAAGCTCCTCGGCAACCCTGGGGTGATTCTCGAGAAATTCGTGTAAAGTTCTCACTTCGCCACGAGTAATATCGTCTTGGGCCCATGCGCCGGTGGCCGGGACTGATGCCAGACTCAGCCCAAGAATTAGGCTGAGAGCGAGAGATTTCAGTAAACTTGTCGTTCTCATATATGTGCCTCCTTTCATCGACACATATTGTTAATAACGCAACCACCATGCCATCACGCGAAGTGGGGAATCCTTTGTAAGACCTCATACTTGAGGAGCGAATTTTTTACCGACCGTTGGTAGGAACTACCTCTCGTCCCTTTTTTCCGACAGTTTGAGCTAATTTTCAGACCGGCGTTAAATACTTGGAAAATACTTTTTACCGTCGCGTAAAAGGCACAGATAGTTTTCCAAGAGAGAGCTCGATCTTCGGGTTAATTCCCTTACTCCCGGGTTGTTTGATTAGCCGGGAGCGCTGGTTAAACTGAGAAACAGAATGTCTGAGAAAATTTCCGTGCAGTGCTGCATTGCGGGGGGTGGTCCGGCTGGCATGATGCTGGGCTATCTCCTCGCGCGTGCGGGAGTCAAGGTTCTGGTGCTTGAAAAGCATGCCGATTTCCTGCGTGATTTTCGCGGCGATACCATTCATCCATCGACGCTGGAAGTGATGGACGAGCTGGGATTGCTCGAAAAGTTTCTCAGGCTGCCGCATCAGGAGGTCTACGAGCTTAACGCCCAAGTTGGCCGGACGCAGCTGACCATCGCAGATTTCCGATACCTGCCGGCGCGCTGCCGCTTTATCGCGCTCATGCCGCAGTGGGATTTTCTCAACTTCCTCGCCGACCAGGCGGCTGGCTATCCCAGCTTTGATCTCAAGATGGAAGCTGGGGTAAGCGGCCTTATTGAAGAATCAGGGCGCGTGACGGGAATCCAGGCAAAGACTCCAAACGGAGCGGTTGAAGTGCGCGCCGATCTTATCGTCGGCGCGGACGGCCGGAGCTCGATCGTGCGCGAGGAGGCGGGTCTTAAAGTGAAGGACCTCGGAGCCCCCATGGATGTTCTATGGTTCCGAATCAATCGAAGTCCGGAGGACCCGGTCGCGACTATGGGGAGGTTCGATAAAGGCAGGATTTTTATCACACTCAATCGTGGTGAGTATTGGCAGTGTGGGTACGTCATTGCCAAAGGGCAATTCGAAGAGATGCGACGGCAAGAATTCGAAATGTTTCGCGCGGAGATCATAAAACTCGCGCCTTACACGAGAGACAGGGTGCGCGAGCTACGCGGCTGGGATGATGTAAAGCTCTTAACCGTCCGCGTGGACCGATTGTTAGAGTGGTTTCGGCCCGGTCTGCTCTGCATTGGCGACGCCGCGCATGCCATGTCTCCGGTCGGGGGGGTCGGCATTAACCTCGCGATTCAGGATGCAGTGGCTGCCGCCAATGTTCTCTTCAAACCGCTGCGGGAAGGACTGCTCACGATCGATCACCTGCGCCGGATCCAGAAGCGCCGCGAGTTGCCCACGCGCGTGACGCAATGGTTGCAGGTCGCCGTGCAGCGCCGGATCATTGCGCGCGTGTTGGTCGAGACCGGATCATTCGAGCCGCCGCTCGCCGTGCGCTTACTTGCCAAAGTGTCATTTCTCCGGCGAATCCCCGCCCGTATCGTCGGCCTTGGCATCCGCCCGGAACATATCGACCGGGAGCTCATACGTTCATAAAGCGAGATTAGAGGCGCGTTCATGAAGTCGCAGCGATTCTGCTGCTCGTTGGCCCGGCAGCCAGGTACCCAGCGCTCGGACTTCTATGAGCGCCGAGATGTTAGTTACGCTTTGAGGAACCGAATGCTAAACTCCAACCATGAGTTCTCAACCAGCAGCCAGCGTGAGCAGTTTACCCCAGTCATCGCGCACGGAACTGAGTCTCAGGGGAACCCGCATCTCGCCAGGACTAGCGAGCGGCACTGTATGGGTGGTGGGTGACATACTCGATTGCAGTGCAGAAACGTATCGCATCGAGCCGCATCAGATCGAAGCTGAAATGGAACGGATTCGGCGGGCGGTCGTGCAGGTGGAAACCGAGTTGGAAGAGTCGGCGCGGCGCGTCAGCGAACAGCTTGATCCAAGCCTGGCCGAGATATTTCGTGCCCACCAGTTAATGCTGGAGAGCCTCCTATCGTCGAACGAGTTTGAAAGGGAACTCCGAGGGTCCTTAACGAGTGCCGCAGAGGCGGTCAAGGGAGTCTTTCGCAAATGGGAAGCGAAGTTCGCTGCGATCCAGGATGAGACGCTTCGCCAGCGGGCCGACGATATCCTCGATTTGGCCCGGCGAGTTTTGCGCCACCTGGAAGGCGCGGATGCTTTCGGACTCGCGGCCATGCCGGCAGGTAGCGTGCTGGTAACCCAGCGGCTGCTGCCATCAGATGTAGTCGCCGTCTCGCCGCGAGACGTGAAGGCGATTGTCGTTGAGTCGTTAGGGCAAGGCTCGCACGCCGCTCTGCTCGCTCGTGAAAAGAGCATTCCAACCTTAGCCGGCTTGCCCGGGCTGCTCAGCCAGATTCGCAGGGGCGATGAGGCGTTGGTTGATGCTTTTCGCGAGGCACTGATAATTTCACCCAACCCCGAGACACGTCACGACTTTGAACAGCGACTCGAAGAATATCGCGCCAGCATATTGACCTGTAAAGGTGAGTGCGGCAAGCCTGCTATCACCCGCGATGGCGTGACGATATCTGTTGAAGCGAATCTTGCCGCACACGCGGGCGTCGACACAGTCATCGAGAGCGGTGCTGACGGTGTCGGTCTGTTCCGCATTGAGGAACTCTACTTCGCGCGTGAGCTACCACCCTCCGAGGAAGAGCTTTTCAGCGAACTGCAACACCTCGTTGCGCCTCTGCGCGAGAAACCGGTGACGATCCGCCTGCTGGACATCGGTGGCGATAAGGCGATTCCGTCCCTGCGGCTTCCTTTTGAGTCAAACCCGCTTCTCGGTAAACGCGGCGTGCGCCTGCTGCTCGCCTATCCGCAGCTTGCGCGCACACAGCTTAAAACCTTGCTGCGGCTCTCTCAGGTGCAAGACATTCGTATCCTCGTGCCGATGGTCACCTTCGAGCGTGACATGCAACAGATACGCGAACTGCTCGTAGCGGTCGCTCACGAAATGGGGATCGAAAAACTTCCGCCTCTTGGCGCAATGATCGAGACGCCGGCCGCGGCGCTGACCGTCGGGCAAATCGTAAGACACGCCGATTTCCTTTCCGTGGGTACAAACGACCTCACCCAGTACACTCTGGTCGCCGGTCGGGATAATGCCACAGTGAGTGACTATTACGAGGATACTCACTCATCAATGCTTCGGTTGCTCGGCATCATCATTGCCGAGGCTTCGGGGAAGCCGGTCACGATCTGTGGCGAGATGCCGGGCCGAGAGGAAGTCGTCCCAACGCTATTGGAAATCGGCTTCCGTGCGCTCAGTATTTCCCCTCCGCTGATCCCGACAACGAAGGAGTTAATCAGATCGATTGATACCAGAAGCTCGCGCGGCCAACTTTGATTGAGGTTTGCCTATTCGGATCGACGAATTACAGTCTCGTTGTCGAGATCACAGCGATCGTCCGCCGATCACACTCGCAGCAGGCAAATCCAGTTGACATCAAAACACTCGTCCGGCTTGCATGCGTCGATCAACGCCCGCGAATTGTAAGTCGGTTCCGACCCACGATGCAGTGGATCGACGCTTCCTCCCTGGGTTTTTACGCGCTAGAGGCACCAAGGAAGCAGTGCGGCATTAACGTCTCTACAAAATAGCAATACAATTAATTTTTGTGAATTACTTTTCTCTGACAAGTACTTTGTCGCGCTTTTTTGATATCCGACCCGGCGAAGCACGGCGTGTCCGGATCATGGTCTCACTTCTTTTTTTTCTGCTTGCCGCCAATAACGTCATCAAAGTTGTAAGGGACGCTCTCTTTCTCAGCCGGTTTTCCATTAGCAATCTGGCACACGTTTACCTTTTGGCCGCGCTTTTTGCAGGCGTCATCATCGCTGTTTACACGCGTTATACCGTAAAGCTTCCACTCTACCGGCTCATTCTAGGCTCGAATGCTTTCATCATCTCCAATGTGATCATGTTCTGGTTTCTTATAGTGTTCTTCAATTTTGCCTGGGCGATATACGCCTTTTACATCTGGTCCGCAATCGTCGGTGTTCTTGCCGTAGCCCAATTTTGGATGTTTGCCGGCTTGATCTTCACTTCGCGCGAGGCGAAACGTCTGTTCGGCATTTTCAGTGCAGGCGGTTCACTCGGAGCCATCCTGGGCGGCTTTGGGAGTGGATGGGCGGTTAACGTGTTTATGGAAACCGACGAACTCTTTTGGCTCATCGGAGCACTGTTTGCCGGTGCTTTTGGAGTGGTTTGGCTGGCGGGCAAGGAGCTAAGGGAGCTGCAAACCCCAGCGTTGAAGGAAGTCCCAACGTCAAGAGAAACGAAGGCTACCGAACATGCTAGTGCGCTTGGCCCGATCCTAGCGTCCCGATATCTTCAGTTGATTGCCGGCGCTATTTTTGTCTCGGTGACAGTCTCAACTCTAATCGACTTCCAGTTCAAGGCTGCGGCAAAGTTGGCCTATGCCTCTCAAGATGGCCTGACGGCCTTCTTCGGTTCCTATTATGCCTGGGTTGCCATTATTACTTTCTTTAGCCAGGTTCTGTTAACTCGAAGGCTTTTAACCGCCTTCGGATTAATTCCGAGTCTCTTACTCCTCCCCGTGGGTCTGTTCGCAGGATCTCTCGGTATTTTAGTCTGGCCGGGACTTTTCTCCACGACAGCGACGCGACTAACAGATGCGGTTTTGCGGACAAGTGTGAACCAGAGTGGCATGGAGATACTCTATCTGCCTCTCTCTGCGACTGTAAAAAAACAGGTCAAGACGTTTCTTGACGTTGTGTTGCAACGGTTGGGAGACGGCGCCGCGGGGCTGATCGTGCTCTTTTATGCTCTGTTTATAATGCAGTCAAACCCAGCTAGCCTCGCCTATTTTTCCCTTGGGCTCATCATTATCTGGGCGATGTTCGTTTTTGCTCTGCGCGGCGGTTACATTGAGGCATTGCGGACCGGACTGGAAGCACAGACTATTACGTGGGAGGGAGGAGATATTGACTATGCCGACAAGCAAACCATCGAAGCGGTGCTGCAAAACTTGCAGAAAGAGAACGAGCAGGCTTTGTTATTCGCGCTTGACCTGGCAGAAAACTTCGATCCCGAAGTCATCGCTCCGCGTCTTCCTCTCAGCCTCTTGCAGCACCCTTCGCCTCTAGTCCGGAGTCGATCATTGAAACTTTTTGCCGCGAGCACGGACCCCGAAAAATTGAAGGAAATAGTGCGATTGCTCAAGGACGAAAATGG
>DASXSW010000475.1:0-2506 GCA_036505755.1 Binatia bacterium
TACTTGCCGATCTGGCCGCAGCGGATCTGGTTCATCGCCGAGTTGTTGCCGATGACGGCGATATACGGCAGCCCGAAGCGTTGCGCCGTTTCCATGTCCCACGAAGTCATGCCGAACGAACCGTCGCCGTAATAGCACAGCACTTCTTTTTTTGGATGAACGAATTTCGTCGCCATCGCGAACGATGTGCCGACGCCGAGCGTGCCAAGCGGTCCGGGATCCATCCAGTTGCCGGCTTTGCGCGGCTCCACGGCCGTTGCAGTGATCGTTACGACATCGCCGCCGTCGCCGATGTAGACAGTGTTCTCGGTTAGGAAATCGTTGATCTCGTAAGCGACACGGTAAGGATTGATCGGCGTGGACTCCGACTTGAACGATGGCAAAAGTTTTTCATACGCCTTCGCTTCCGCCGCGCGCAATTCCTTCATCCATTCGGCTCTCTTGCCGTTGCAGTTGCCCGCGCGACCACTAACCGCCTGCGTCAGCGCTTTGAGAATCGCGCCGCAGTCACCGACCAAGCCCATGGAGATGTCGCGATTCTTACCGACGTTGCGATAATCGAGATCGATCTGCACGACGATCGCGTCGGAGCGTAGCCGCCGGCCATAGCCCAAGCGAAAATCGAACGGGCAGCCGACGATCAGAATCACGTCGGCTTTGTCAAAAGCCAAACTCCGCGTGCGATTGAAGCCATGCGGATCGCCGGGCGCGAAAATACCTCTGGCGGAACCATTCATATAGCCGGGAATATTGAGCGTGCGGCAAAACTCAACCGCCGCGTCATGGCCGCGGCAAGTCCATACCTGTGTGCCGAATAGTGCGCAGGGCCGCTCGGAGTCGACGAGAATGTCGGCGAGCTTTTCAATGTCGTTCGGATCGCCGACGGATTTTGTCGATGCGCGATAGCCGCCGGGCTTGGGAATTCGCGCGCGCTCCAGCGGCACCTTGGCGTCGAGCACATCACGCGGGATTTCCAAATATACCGGTCCCGGAGCGCCATTGACCGATTCGCGAAACGCCATCGACACCATGTCGGCGATCCGTTCCGTGTGCGGCACGGTCGCAGCAAACTTGGTAATCGGCGACATAATATCGACGTGGGGCAAGTCTTGCAGCGAGCCCATCTTGTGCTGCGACAGCGCTCCCTGCCCGCCGATCATCAAGAGCGGGCTTTCGGCGCGAAACGCGTTGGCGATGCCGGTCATGGCGTTGGTCGTGCCCGGTCCCGCGGTCGTCACCACGCAGCCGATCTTGCCGCTCTGACGCGAGTAGCCGTCCGCGGCATGCGCCGCGACTTGCTCATGGCGCACGTCGATGATCTTGATGCCTTCGTCCAGACAGCCGTCGTAGATGTCGATGATATGGCCGCCGCAAAGCGTCCAGATGACATCAACGCCTTCATTTTTGAGCGCCTTGGCTACCAGATGGCCGCCGGAAATAACCGGACCGGTCGGTTCTTTCTTGGTTTCGCTATTTGTTGCCATGGGTACCTCGTTTTGGCTGATTGCCCTGTAAAAATTCCCGCGCGTTTGAGGCCTATAGAGATATTCACCACGACCGGGCGTGGCAAATGCATATTAATTAATTGTCGCTTTGCCGACGCGTTCGTAAATCAGCGCTCTAACTCAGTGCGTGATAAACTCTCTTGTAAAGAGCTGAGACAAAAATCGAGCGGTGTAACTGTCAGACTTGGATCTGCAACGTTTGGTCTACCTGTTAGTTTGCTCGCCGATGCTTGGAGTCTCCGCAGCTTTTTCTTAGGATACTGAATCTCGCGCTTGTGCTCAAGCTTTCAGTCGGTCTTCAGTAGTGGTTCATTTTTAACCCACCATGATTCTTAAAATCGAGAAAGATTCCTCGCTTTGCTCGGAATGACAACTACGTAAGCCATGTGTCATCTCGAACAAAGTGAGAGATCTTTCCCAGACTGAACCACTATCCGGTCTTCTCAGGCCGATGAATATGTGGTGAGTCAGACGTTGGCGTCGTCATTTCCGTGCCGAAATCCAAGAACTTCGAAAACATTGGATACCGGTTTTCACCGGTATGACACCAAGAAACGCAACGAAATTATTTAACGCAGCTCTCGGTCGCGACGCTTTTAGTGTCGCGAATAAATGCGCCGGAGTTCAGGCGGCGGAAACAATCCTTGCAATACTGCCATCCGCGGGACAAAGCCCGCGGATGGCAGGCGAAATCACTTTGGCAGAACCGAAACGGGAAGTTTATTCCAGCAGTTTCCCTAAATCCTAGCCTTCAGAATCCCCCGCAGTGGCGCCACGCCGGGGATCTGCCATTCTTCCCACATTTGATCGACCATGTTTTGAATATGCGCGTAATGTTCTTCTTTCAGATGATCGAAGCGCCCTTGTTTGGAGATAAACTCCTTGACCGGAATGCGCCCCTTGCCGCTCTTGCGCGCGTCCCAGGTGTAAATGACGTTGCCGTCCACGACCTCGTAGAGCGGATAGATGCCGCACTTGATGCCCAACTCGCCGAGCTCGTT
>DASXSW010000476.1:0-4424 GCA_036505755.1 Binatia bacterium
GACAATGGGGCGTGAAGGAGGGCGACCGCGTCGCCTTGGAAGAGTATCTGCCGTGCGGACACTGCGAGTATTGCCGCGCCGGCGATTTTCGCATGTGCTACGAAACCGACATTCACAACACACCGAATGCGGCGCGTTACGGCTCGACACCGGTGACAGTCGAGCCGGCATTGTGGGGTGGCTTCAGCCAGTATCTCTATCTGCATCCCAATTCAGTTTTTCACAAAGTGCCGAGCCATGTTCCCGCCGAGCAAGCCGCGCTCGCCTTGCCGCTCGGCAACGGCTGGCAGTGGGCCTACGTTGAAGGCGGGGCGAGCCCCGGCAAGAGTGTGTTGGTCCAAGGCCCGGGACAGCAGGGTTTGGGTTGCGTGCTTGCCTCCAAGGAAGCCGGCGCCTCCTGCATCATCGTCTCGGGATTGTCTCGGGACACAAGCCGGCTTGAATTGGCTAAACGTTTGGGTGCTGATTTCACAATCAACGTCGAAAAAGAAGATCTGCGCGAGCGCGTGCGCGAGATCACCGGAGGCAGAGGCGTTGACGTCGTCATCGACGTCGCGGCGGCAACCGAGCAAACGATTCTCCCGGCGATGGATATTTTGAACATGAAGCGCAGCACACTGGTGATCGCCGCCGGCAACATGAATCAAACTATCGCGAATTTCCCCCTGGGCATCATCAAGCTCAAGTACATGTCGATCAAAGCTGCCCGCGGCCATAGTTATAATACCGTTGAAATGGCGCTTCGTACGATCGCGTCCGGCAGATTTCCACTCGACGCGCTGTGCAGTCACCAATTCGATTTGAGCCATGTGGACGAAGCGATCAGAACCGCGAGTGGAGAAGGATTGCCAGACCCGGTCCACGTCAGCGTGGTGCCGGTACATTGATGAATCACCGCGAGGACACGAAGCACAAGTTTTTCGCGCATTTCGTTGACACGCCGCCAAGGTCTGCCCCAATCGAGACAATTGGGCGGATCGAACGCGACTCCGATTCTACTGGAGCAATTAGGATGCAACCGAGGCTACGGGTGATCGGCTTCCAACCGAGAGATCAGTAATAGATTCCTCGGGTGGAACCGCCATCGACGCCGAGAACTTGTCCGGTAACAGCGGCTGCCTGCGCGGAAACCAAATACAGAACGGCATAGGCAACGTCGTCGGGTTCAATTAAGCGGCCGATGGGTATGCGCTGGATCTGCTCCTGAACCAATTCGTCCAGTGTGATTCCCTTGCGGGCCGCCGCATGCTCGCGCCGTTGCGTGCGCGTGCTGCCGGGATGGATCGCGTTGACCGTAATACCGTCTCCCGCCACTTCGTCCGAGAGTTTCTTGGTAAAGTTGACGACCGCTGAATTCGCCGCGCCCGACGCATATCCGCCTGCGCCGCGCGCTGCTTCTCCACCGATGTTGACGATCCTTCCCCACTTCCTTTGCCGCATGTGCGGCAGTACTTCGCGGGCGCACCTGAAGTAGCCGACCAGCTTGACGTCGAGATGGCGAATCCATTCTTCATCGGTTAATTCCAAAAATGCTCCCGAGCCGGAGCCGGCTGCGTTGTTGATGAGAATGTCGACGCCGCTGAAGGCATCGACGGTGCTAGCGACCATTCTTTTAACCGCGTCGAAATCTGACACATCCGCTTGCACAGGAAGGACCTGAGCTTTGGTCTTGCTTTCGATCTCGGCGGCAGCGCGCTGCAAGTTTGGCAAATCGCGCGCCCCGATCACCGTCCTCACTCCTTCGGCAGCTAGATGCGTGGCGATGGCTTTGCCGATGCCCTGGCTGCCCCCCGTGACGATGGCCACCTTGCCGTTTATGCCTAGATCCATATTTTTTTTCTAAGCCATTCTTTGGACAAAGCCAATACGCAAACTAAGTGTCGCGGATACCGAAGCGCTTGCCGATGCGCATGGCGATCAGCGAGGTCACAAGTAGAACGACGAAAAGCATCACGCCGAAGGCCGCCAGCCGTTGATAGGTGCTGTCCTCCCAGTATTTGAACATCACGATTCCTACCGGTTCGGTGCCTGGATAAGCGAGTATCATCGCCGTCGGTATCTCGCGGAACGAATGCACGAACACCCAAATCCATGCCGCCACCAGGCCGGGCCGGATAAGCGGCAGAGTAATTTTGACAAAGCTTCTTCCCCAAGAGGATTGGCAGGTGGCCGCGGCTTCTTCCAAGTCAGAGTGAACCTGGGCCATACACGCCACGTTTATCCGCAGGGCAACCGGAAGATATTTTCCCAGGTAGGCAAGCAGCAGGATCGTCAGCGTGCCGTAGAGAAAGGGCATGACGTTTAGATAGAACCAGAGAATGCTGAGGCCGAAGATAATTCCCGGCACGACGTAAGGAACGAAGGCAAGAAAATCCAAAATGCCCCGGCCACGGACCTTGGTCTTCACCACCACATATGCAATCACCGCAGTGATAAGCGTCACCCCCGAAGCGCTGGCGATGCCAAGAATCATGCTGTTCTGAATACCCTGGAGGGTGAGAGGAAAGAACAAGGCATCGCGATAGGCTTTGAAGCTGATTCTCTGCAAACCCTCCAGCGAGGAAGCCAGGTAGCTCGGCACGAGCGACATCCAGGTGACGGTGATCATTGGAACGACGAATACCAGGAACAGAATGAGCAGCGATGCGGCTGCGCTAAGAAAGCGCCACTTGCCTAAATCGATCAGTCTCGGCCTGTATCCTTTCCCGGTGATGGTCATGAACTTTTCACTGTGCGAAGTAAGCCGGAGGTAGACCAGAATGAGAAGCGCCGAGATGATTACAAGCACCATGGAATAGGCGCCCGCGAGTCCGTAATCCATGGGGGCGCGGGTCGAGTTTAACCAAATCTCGGTCGTGTAAACGAAAATACTCGCGCGCAGGCCGATCAGCGCGGGCGTCTCGAAGCTTTCGATGCCGCGTACTATCAGCAGCACGAGTGTCGAGAGAAGCGCCGGTTTCATCATTGGCAGAGTGATGCGTCGAAGGATCTGCAATGGTCCGGAGCCGGCCGTCATGGCCGCTTCTTCTAAAGATGGATCCATCGACCGAAAAGCACTCGCCATTAACAGGTAAGCGAGCGGGGTCAGCTCGATACCCTCGACCCAAATGAGTCCGGCCATTGAGTAGACGTTGAACGGGGCTTGCTTCAGGCCGAACCCGGCCATCAACAAACGATTCAAAATCCCAATCTCCGGACTCAAGAGCACGATCCAAGCAAACGTCACCAAAACGCCCGGCAGGATCACGCGGCTGATGGCCATGACGTAAAGCAGCGAGCGAAATGGACTATTGGTGCGCTCGGTAATCCAGGCGAGAAACGTACCCAAAATGAACGCGATCACTGAAGAGCCGATCGCAAACATCGCCGTATTGACCGTCGCCCTAGGCAGATGTCTGCTGGCGAAGGCTCGCGCGTAATTTTCTAACGTCAGGTTGAGACTGAAATAGTCCTCTGTCCCTGGCGCCACCGCCTTGAAGCTGCCGAAAACCAGGACGGCGAGGGGCACGATTACAAGATAAATGAGCAGGCAGGAGAAAAGTAAAAGAACAATTGTCTTGCTATCCCGCAATGGGTCAAAAAGCCGCGCGATGACGCTCAGGAATTCATCGACAACGGCGCCCGCCGGGAATAGTCTTTTGCTTGAGGTTCGATTCAAGAGATCAATCCGTTGGGTACGGAACCAATGAAATACTCCGCAGCAAACTGCGGCATATCGACAGACCTTTATGATAAATTTTCTCCAAAGTCGTCACCCCCGAATGTCTTTATCGGGGGTCCAGTCGAGGTTTCGCCTGGATTCCCGCTAAAAGCATGCGGGAATGACGGACTTTGATGCCATAGGAATTGTCGTTCCGCATCAAGCTAGCGGGAAGTTGAGCCAAAGAGATTAAAATTCTTTTCTGACGAGGATGCGGACGTACTCCCGCTCGGCCCACTCGTAACGCTTGGCCGGCCACTTGGAAGGATTGACGAAGTGTGGCTTGATGCTGGCGTCAATCAGGGGATCCGGGACGCCCGGCCGCGCGGCGCGGATTTTGATCTTCTCCGCCGCCTTGCGCTGCCACGGATCGGATAGCACGGTCTCGATGAACAGGGCGGCGGCATAGGGGTGCGGGGCGTTGCGCATGATCGACAGTCCTTCTCCATAAGCAATAGGCGGCTTCGGATCCTTGACGAAAGCAACTGGTTCGCCCTGGCTGATGCGGTCTGCCGTCGACGTGCCGCTGTTCGCGACCATGACCGGAACCTCTCCGGCTGAAACCATGTTCTCGACGTTGGACCGGCGTTGCTGGATTTGCAGTCCATTGCGCGCCAATCTTTTCATGAACTCCAAGCCCTTCTCTTCTCCCAGGTAGTCCAACATTCCGACAAACCAGTTGTAAGAAGCCGCGTCCAGGATGAGTTTGCCCTTCCATTTTGGA
>DASXSW010000477.1:0-5836 GCA_036505755.1 Binatia bacterium
GAATTTTCTACGAAGCCGGGATTCCTCATCGAACAATGATTCTCGGAGGGAAAGGGAAGTAGCCGCAAAGAACGCAAAGGTAGGGGCGACCGGCCGGTCGCCCCTACTCGGCTACGATTGCTTGGAAACGAGGACCATCGGGCCGGTTGGACCTGCGGTCGTGCCGAGCGGTTCGAGGGTGACCGCGAAAATTTCAACCGGCTTCACGCCGCGCGGCGATTTGATGTGCAGCCCACCCTGGCCTTTCGCGTCGGTATTCATTGTGCCGACATAGCGCGGCGCTGACTGTTGAGCGATCGTCCACACCGCGTACATCTTTCCTTGCGGCGCGGGCGGCAAATTGGTCGCGAAGATATGGCCTTCGCCGGATTCATTCCAAAGAAACCTGCCTTTTGCCTGAGGCGTCGGGCCTGATCCATAAAGCGGATGGTCGCGGGTCGCCGGATCGCGCAGGAGATCAACCACGGCGCTGTAGACAGTGTGGCGCGGTTCATAATAGTTACGATAATAGGCACCGCCAATCACGATGCCGATAATGCCGGCGGCGATGGTCCCTGTCATCACCTGCCAACGTCGCGCAATGGGGCGTTGTTTGGGCGCCAGGGTTGCAACCTTTTCGCGTCCAATGTCATCTAACAGGCGAGTCTTTACAGACGCTGGCGGCGTCATCGGCGTGAGCGTGCGGTGAAGCAACATCAGCGTCTCGCGAGTCTCCCGCACGTAGGCTTCGCAGATAGCGCAGCCGGCGCCGAGGTGTGCCTCGAATTCTTTTTGCTCCTGGCCATCCAACGCTCCGAGGGCGTAGATCTCGCCATTTTCAAACCATTCTTCGTGTGTCATTCTTGATTACGCCGCCCGCGTTCCGAGCACGCCTCTTAGACGTTGAATTCCCGCCCGCATTCTAGTTTTCACCGTCCCTAACGGCTCCGACAAGCGCTCGGCGATTTCGCTTTGGCTGAGTCCGTCGAAATAGGCGAGCTCCAACACCTTGCGCTGCGACTCCGGCAGATTCGCCAGGGCGCTATTCATCGCCAACTTTGCTTCGGATTCCCCGGCGGCCGATTCCACGTTGTCAGGGGATTCCACCGCCGCCGGATCATCGGTCAAAACGAAGCTCCTGTCTCTTCTACGAATGGAACGGAGCCTATCGATTGCCCGGCTGCGCGCAATATTGATGATCCAGGCTTCCGGACTGCCCCGCTCCTGGCTGTAGCTGCCAGCCTGTCGCCACACTTGCATGAAAACTTCCTGGAGCAAGTCTTCGGCGTCGGACTGCGCGCGCAGCATGCGCATCGCTAAGGAGAAAACCAGAGAGGAGTATTGATCGTAGAGTTGGCTGAAGGCTTCGCGGTCTTGCGCCGCCGCGCGCTGGATCAGATGAACGGCGATGTTTGAACCGGCACTCATCCAGAGTTCCCTCAGGTTAGCATTTCGTTCTGCACGGAGGTGATGATCAGCATCAGTGAACCGTCGTCGGTGTAGGTATTGAGATGGATGCTGCCGGCTTCGGCGCGGTGATAGTCGCCCTTCTGTAAGAATTTGCCGCCGCAGTAACAGCTGCCTTCGATGATAACCAATTCTTCCGTGCGCGTGTGGCGGTGATCGTCGTAGCTTGATCCGGGGTCCATGCGGCAAAGAGCAGTAACGCGCTGGCGCTCGTGGTCTATGTTGAGAACTTTTGCACGCACGCCGGGAACCAATTCTTTCCACTCCCCTTCATCGGCGAAGATGAACGAGAAGCCCGGTTTATCAGCATCGATATGTTCGAACAACCGGTTCTTGGCGCGATCGGGCGGCGTCAGCGGTGTGATGGAACTGGGGAGCGACGTGAGCACAGCGGCGGCTTCTTTAACCCGCGCGTGACATTCGGCGCAGCCCGCGGACAAATGGGTTTCAAACTCCGCGAGCTCGTGGCCGTCCAGCGCGCCCAGGGCGTAAACGTCGGTTAAGTCTAATAATTCTTCGTCCCTCAAAGTCATTCTTTACTCGGACGGCGGCCATTTTAGCCCGGTCCAGATAGCGGCGCAAACACCGCTACTTACGATTTGACCTAGGCTTTCGGATTTACCTCAATAAAAAAAATTTTGCAGCAAAATTCCCTGCTTTTTTGAAATCCGATTTCACAGAGCCAGCCGTAGAGCACCACAGATAGACAAGAAACGTCAGACAAGCAAGAAGGGAGCAGCCAATGAAACGCAAAAGATTGATGATCGCTATTTTCACGGCGGCGCTAATAGGCGGCAGCGCAAGCCTCTGGGCCCATGAGGAATGCGATGAGCCCGAGGCGAGCAACCACGCCGTTTCCCAGCCGGCGCAAAATAAGAGCTCACAATCATCGGCGGCTCCGCAGGTCACGGTCAAACTGTTTCAGTACCAGCCCGGCCGTTTGCAGGTGAAAGCCGGGACGACAGTGACCTGGGTGAACGATGATGAAATTTTTCACACGGTCACTGTGGACAGCAAAGACAAAAGCTTCGACGCGCCGCTCGACGGCAAGGGCAAAAGCTTCAGTTTCACGTTTTCAAAGCCGGGCATTTACAGCTACTTCTGCGACCGCCACGAACATATGCGCGGCGAGATCGAGGTTCGTTAGTGAGAAGAATATAATCATGATCAAAAAAATTCATATACAGGAGAAGAAAACAATGAACGGCAAATACAAACAATTTACGGCAATGGCAGCGTTAGTCGCGCTGCTTGGTTTGGGCTACAGCACCCATGCGGCGGCGGCCATGGCCGATCACGGCGCCATGAGTTCGGATCTCAGAACCGGCCTGAATTCGCTGTTCCGCGAACATATCTTTCTAGCCGCCGCGGCCACCGGCGCGGCTCTGGGCGGGCGCGACGCCGAGTTTAAAGCAGCGGCCGGCTCTCTCGATGCCAACTCCGTGGATATCTCTAAAGCCATCGGCACAGTGTATGGCGCTGGCGCGGAGCAGGCGTTCCTACCCTTGTGGCGCAAACATATCGGCTTCGTCGTGGACTACACCGTCGGGGTGGCCACGAAGGATCAGGCCAAACAGAACAAAGCCGTGTCCGATCTCGTGCAGTACACCCAGGACTTTGGCGCGTTCCTAAGCTCGGCCAATCCCTACCTGCCAAAAGAGGTTGTCGCCGGTTTGGTGAAGGATCATGTGTTGACACTTAAAGATGTCATCGATGCTCAAGCGACTGGCGACATGAACAAGAGCTACATGACGATCCGCACCGCTGCTGGCCACATGGGACTGATCGCCGATCCACTGGCTGCGGCGATCGCAAAGCAATTCCCGGAGCGGTTTGCGCAGCGCTAAGGAAGCATTGGATAAGTCAACCAAAGCAGGGCCGGTTCGCCGGCCCTGCTTTGGTTGAGGAGGATGAAACATGAAACGAAGCGGACTAACTGCGCGCCGGCGTCAAAGCAAAAATCTTTTCCGCAAAGCTGCCTAGGAAATCCGAATCGCCTCGGCCCGTCGTAGAGTTTAGCAGCGACGGTCGCAACGATTCCATTTAACCAACCCCCAAGCAAGGAAGGAGTCACGAAAATGAAATCATTTAAGAAGAGTCTAACTTGCCGGGCGACGGCAGTGTCGCTCAGCGCGCTCATGATGATTACCACCATGACGCCGCTAGCCCGCGCGGCCAGTCACAGAGAGGCGCCGTTGATCGCGCTCGACCCGGCGGCGGACAATACGGACACCTATTTTTTCCGCAGTTGGCAGGATCCGAGCAAAGTAGTGTTTATTGCCAACGTCATTCCCGGCCAAGAGCCTGGCGACGGACCGAACTATTTTAATTTCGACGACGAAGTCCTTTACGCCGTCAACATCGATAATAACCAGGACGGCATTGCCGAAGACATCGTCTACGAGTTTCGCTTCAAAACCGAAACCCGCCCCATTTTGGGCTCGCTACTCTTCCCGCTTCCCTATGTCGGCAATCCCCATATTCCGGTTCCCGAGGTCCAGGGAATTACCAAGCTCGACGGTCCGGGATCGGAAGGACTCAGCCGTCGTCAGACCTATACCGTTACCGAGGTCAGGGGAAAAAAGCGGACTGAACTCTTCGAGGGTCAGAAGCTCGTCGCCGTTCCGTCGAATGTCGGACCGGCAACGATGCCGAATTACGAGGATCTCGCCTCGCAGGGGATTTACACCGATTCGTCGACCGGCATCAAAGTTTTCGCCGGTCAGCGCGCTGAGACTTTCTACATTGATCTTGGAGCCGTATTTGACACGGTGAACCTGCGCCGGTTTCCACCACTGCTCACTGCCTTAGAGGACGCCAATGATGCGGTCAATCCGTTCGGCGTTAACCGCTTTAGCGGCTTTAACGTGAATAGCATTGCTATCGAAGTTCCCATCGCCAGAATCACAAAGGATGGAAAATCCGCGGATCAGACGAGCACGCCGGTGATCGGGATGTATGCCTCGACCGCAAGACAAAAAATCAAACACCTGGTAGGTGATGGGACTGCAAAATTGGCCGGTCCTTGGATTCAAGTCTCGCGCCTAGCCAATCCGCTGGTGAACGAACTCATCATCGATACACCGTCAAAAGACGGGTGGAATTCGCAGGAACCTGAAGACGAAGCGCAGTTCCAGGAATTTTATAAGAACCCTTCCATTGCTCAGGCTCTGGCGTTGGTCTTCAATGTGCCAGTCACGCCGACGCCGCGAACCGACCTCATGAACCTGCTGCTCAAATATCCCGGTCAAGCGCTTGCCGGAAACAACTGTGGAAATCCCTGCAGCGAATTGCTGCGCCTTAACCTTAAAGTTTCTCCCACTCAACCCGAGAACCAGAAACGGCTCGGCGGACTCGCAGATGTCCCTGATCCGGCCGGGTTTCCCAACGGGCGCCGCCCCAACGACGACGTGACGGATATCGCGATCCGTGTAGTCGGCGGAGCCAACTACATCGCAGCGCGAGCCGGTGACGGCGTGAACTTCCTGCAAGGCGCGCAAGGGTCGAACCTGACTGCCAACGGCATTTACAAAGTGTTTCCCTATCTCCCGACTCCGTACGACGGCCGCAACCGCCGTCACATCGACTGCGGTGAAGCGGGCGGCAATCCGTGTAATTGACTCGCTGTTCGCTGGAGGGAGACGCGAATCTCCCTCCGGCGACTGCTTGAGAAGGAGAGGAGCGATGAAAACTTACAGATACAAAGCGCTTGCGATCATCGCGGCATTGATTGTTTTTGGTTGTTTTGATCATGTCGTCGAGGCTCAGTCCACGCGCACCGACGCGCAGATCACTTACTACCAGCAATTGCTCAAACGTAATCCGCGCAACGCCAATGCCTTTTACGGACTCGGCGATGCGTTGATCCGCAAAGCGCGGGAGACGGGCGATCCGAGCTATTTCAACCGCGCCGAGGAAGCGCTGAAAAAATCGCTGGAGATCGCGCCGCAAAACGGCGGCGCGCTACGCCATCTGGCCTATGTTTTCTACTCAAGGCATGAGTTTGCGCCCGCTGCCGTTCATGCTCAACGAGCGATTGCACTCGATCCGACTGACGCCAACGCGTACGGCATTCTCGGCGACGCGCTGATGGAGACGGGTGAGTACGCCAAGGCCGAAACTGCGTATGGCAAGATGATCGGCTTGGACAAAAGCCTCTACTCCTTCAGTCGCCTTGCGGGTATGAAAAGCATGCGCGGTGACGTCGCAGGTTCCAAGGAGCACCTGAGAACCGCCATTGCGATCGGAAAGATGACCAAGCAACCCGCGGAAACCATTGCCTGGGCACAATGGCAACTGGGAAGCGATCACTTCGGCGCCGGCAGTTTGCTCGAGGCCGAAACGCTGTTTGCCGAATCTCTTCGGACCTATCCAAATTATTATCGCGCGC
>DASXSW010000478.1:0-16292 GCA_036505755.1 Binatia bacterium
CGCGAGTAGTGTTCACGAACGACAACCATCAGCCCGAGCGCCAGCATCGTACTTGCTGTCAGAAGCGTCGGCAGAGCGAACAAACTGCTTCGGTAGTTGGCAGGATTGAGAAGCTCGGCACTCATCGGCTACGCGCGTGGCGATTAGTTGCCCTTGCGTTTTTGGCAGACTGCGGCGAAGGCTGAAAAAATGCGCCGCTGGTGCGTCTGTCGCGGCGCCAATACTTCCGGGTGCCACTGCAGGCCAAGCACGAACTCATGCTGGGTGCTTTCGATTCCTTCAATGACACCGTCCTCAGCGACAGCATTGACGACCAGACCTCGACCGAGCTTCTTGATCGCCTGGTGATGGGTTGTGTTGACCTCTAGACTTTGTCGTCGAACGATTTCGTGGAGCTGGGTGCCACCTTGCACTTGAACTCGATGGCCGCCGACCATCTTTCTGGCGCCCTGTTGATGTTCGACGGCGCCCGGCAGCTGAGCCGCAATGTCTTGATACAGCGAGCCCCCTAACACGACATTGATCGCTTGGGCGCCGCCGCAAATTCCCAGGACCGGCAAATCGCGCCGTAGCGCCGATGTCGCGAGCTCGAGCTCAAATTCAGTTCGTTGGGGTTTGATAATGCCGAGCTGGTTGATGGGCTTCTCTCCATAGTAACGCGGGTGAATGTCGAAGTTGCCGCCGCTGATCACGAGGCCGTCGAGCAGATTTATGTACCGGCGCAGCCCGCGGCTCGAATGAATAGCCGGCAAAATCAGCGATATGGCGCCGGCTCGTTCAACGGCCCTGACATAACGCAGGGGAAGGAACAAGGTTGGTTCGCTTTGAACATGGCTTCGATTGCTGGAATTGCTTGAAAGATCGGCGGTAATGCCGATCAGCGGGGGAGAGCCACGCCTCATTTTTGCGGTTCGTAGAGCCGTTTGTAAATTCGATGATTACGCAACACAAGTTTAACATAACCCCGCGTTTCGACATAGGGTATACGCTCGACAAATTCTTCGATGTCCTCGGTGGCAATTTCTTTCTCCCAGCGGTCGACTGCAGCCTCGCCGGCATTGTAAGCGGCAAGAGCTTTAAACCAGTTGTTAGAGTAACGTTGCAGCAAATCTTTGAGATATTGAGTGCCGAGCGCGACATTGACTTCTGGTTGAAAGAGCGTTTCCGGAGAAGGAGTGGGGAGTCCTAGTTGTTTGGCGACTCGCGCTGCCGTAGGGGGAATTATTTGCATCAACCCCAGCGCCGCAGCCGGCGACCTCGCCCGCGTGTCGAAGAGACTTTCTTGGCGGATCAAAGCCAAAACCAGATAAGGGTCGAGCCCGCGTTCTTGCGCTTTCTGTTGGATCAATTCCCAATAGGCGAGCGGATAGCGATAGAGATCACGCTCGCCTTGAGAAATCGGCAACTGATTGGCAAGGGTGAGGCTGCGGCCGTAAGCACGGCTGTGAAAATATTCGCGCATCAGGAGGGTGCGCACGCGGCCATTCGGCTTGCTCCGTCGATTGACTTCGTCCAGCTCGACAACGGCGAGTTGGTGCAGCGATAGCGCGGTGAGCTCCCGCGCTCGAGAAAGGTGGAAGGTCATCTCCGGGCCGACTGGCGGGTCCGACTCAATTACGGCGTTCAGTTTTGTCGGTTTATTGTCTTCAACCGGGCTTCCCAACCGCTCTAGGCCGCGCAGGGCGAGCGCCTGATAGTAGGATTCCTCTCCGCCGTTGACAATTTGCCGGTGAATCTGCTTGGCGGTCTCTGCATCTCCCAATCGCTCGGCAATACGCGCCTGCCAATAGTAGGCAGCGGTCGCAAACGGACCGTCTTTGCTCTGGGCAACTAACTCACGAAAAGCGGCCGATGCCGACTGTAACTCGCCGCTGCGGTAGTAAAGCCACGCGAGTCGCCAGGCGGCATCGTCGCGAACTTCGCTCTTGGGAAACTGTTTTTGGACGGTGCTGTAAAGCTGGATCGCCTCTTCCTTTCGCCCGAAGTACTCGTGGATGTCAGCGGAAGCATAGCGCGCGCGGTCGACATCGGCACTCGTCGGATATTTTTCCACTAGAAGTTTGAAGTATTCGAGCGCCTGAATATTGTCGTGCCGATTCCAGAGAATTTGGCCGATTTGGTAAAGCGCTTTAGGAGCTTCGGCGCTATCCGGAAAATCGCGGGCGATCTGTTCCAACACGAGAATCGCTTCGTTTCGACTACGATTGGTAAGTTGGAGCGCAGCTAGCTTGGTCAGATAACGCAGCCGAAGCTCCGGCTCGGAGACATTATTGAGCAGCTTCTTGTAGAGAATCTCAGCTTCATTACTTTGCCGTTCGCGGGTCAGGCGATCGGCTTCGTCCGCCAGAGAATCAATCGTGTCAAACGGGAAAAGGTCCGGAAATTTTTCGCGCAACCGGGCTTGGGCCTTTCTCGCGGGGGCCGTCCAGCGCGAATTGGGTGATGTGTTGCGTAACTCATTATAAAGGGAATGGGCACGACTGGGATCGCCTTGCGCTTCCAGAGCCTGCGCTTGCAGGTATAGGGCTTCTTCGGCGATTTCCCGTTTCAGCGATTGGTCCGCGCGCAGTTGGCGCAGCCCGTCGACGGCGCTGGCATAATTCTTCTCGACGATGTCTGTCTTCGCTCGTAGAAGCGCGGCGGCGGGTAACCAAATGCTCTGCGGAAAGCGCTGTCGCAGCTGCGCCACCAGCTGGCGGGCCTGATCCACGTTCGCCTCACTCAAGGCGATCGCGGCGAGATAGTACAGACTGTAGTCTGCGAGACGAAACTTTGGTTCGAGGGTTTTTTGAAAGAGTTCTTTCGCCTGGGCGAGATTGCCGCTGGAATAGAGCGCATAGGCTTTGGCAAAAGTTTCACCCTGATCACCGGTCTGCGGAAATAGCGGCTGAGGAAAACCGGCGAAAATTGACACCAACAGAAGTATGCGAGCCCGATTGGCCATTTCTTTCGCAAAGTTTAACCAAGCTCGTCTTGGGATTCAATCAAGTCGCGATTCTCTTCCGTGAATGTCGCGAATGACGCTGTTATTCGACATCGACCGGCAGAGTTGTTTTTTGCACTGATGAACGTTATGGTTTTCGGCGATCGAAGAAGCACGCGGGCACTAGCGCCGGATCAGATTCTAGCGAGAGGTAACGGGTTTGAAAATTGAAGGGAGCTATATATTTAACGCGCCACGGGACCGCGTATGGCAGGTTTTGCTCGATCCAAAAATCATCTCTCAGTGCATGCCCGGCTGTGAAAGCATGAACGAAGTGGCACCGGATCAATTCGAGGCGGTTATGAAAGTGGGTGTCGCTTCGGTGAAAGGAACGTATAAGGGAAAGGTTTCGATCAAAGACAAGCAGGCCCCATCCCATTATGTCTTGAGCGGCGAAGGATTGGGCGGCCCTGGTTTCATGCAGGGCGACGTCGCTATCGATTTGGAAGAAGAGGACGGTAAGACGGTGCTCAAATACAGTACCGATGCCAGAATTGGCGGGCTCATTGCCAGCATTGGGCAGCGAATGCTAAACGGGGTCGCCAAGATGATGGTCGAGCAGTTTTTTAAAAAAATGGAAGCTTTTGTCTGATGCTGCTGCGAAAGACAAACGGTGCCGATTCTCTTTTGTCATTTGTTACGATAAATCGAGCAGTCGAGTAGCGTCGTGTCGCCCATCGTAAGCATCGTCATTCCCACCTTCAACCGCTGGCCCTTGGTCGGCGAAGCCATCGAATCGGTCTTGGCACAGAGCTACGCTAACTTCGAGCTCATCGTCGTCGACGACGGTTCGACGGACGAGACACAGGAAGAATTGGCAAAGTTTGGTTCTCGGCTACGATTGTTCGCTAAAGCCAGAGGAGGCGTGGCTGCCGCGCGCAATTTCGGCGTCAGCCGAGCGCTCGGCAGCTATATTGCCTTTCTCGATTCAGACGACCTTTGGCGGCCCAAAAAGCTAGAAGTTCAAACCGCTTTCATGAAACGACATCCGGAAATTCAGATTTGCCAAAGCGAAGAGATTTGGATTCGTAGTGGCATCAGAGTCAATCCGAAGGCAAAGCATCAGAAATTTTCGGGCGACATATTTTTCCGTAGCCTCGATCTTTGTCTGGTGAGTCCGTCGGCGGTGATGATGACGAAGACGTTGTTCGAGCAGTTCGGTGGCTTCGATGAATCGTTCCCGGTATGCGAAGATTATGAACTTTGGTTGCGTATTGCCGTTGAGCATTCGGTAGCGTTGATCTCTGAACCTCTGGTACTGAAGCGCGGCGGTCACGCTGATCAGTTGTCACGCTCCATGTGGGGCATGGACCGCTATCGAGTTTTGGCGCTGCAGAAGCTGTTGCGAGCGGGCTTGCACGGCAAGCGGCAAGCGGCGGCGCTGGAAGTCATGCGCTCCAAAGTTGCGATTCTCGCACGAGGCGCGCGTAAACGCGGGAAGGAGCGAGAGGCCAAGGATTATGACGCGATCGCAGCGGAGTTCGAGCGGGAGAGTATAGATGTCAAAGATGGAGATTCGCGATTACGCAAAAGAGCGGGGCTTTCACCCGAAGACGCTGGAGCGGTGGCTTAGCTGGGAGCAAGCGGACCGGGACGCTCTGGCTGAGATCGCTCAAATTTTCAAGATGGGTGAAAACCACCTGCGCGACATAATGGATTGGCTCGAAGAAATTGCCTTGCGCGACCGATCGAGAGTTTGTGACGTTCTCGGTTGCAAGGCGATTATCGATATAAAAACCGATCCACGGCTTGGCCGGGCCGATAAGCTTAAGCGCATCAAAGAACGGCTCAGGCGATCGAGATTTCCCCAGCTGGCGGAGACCGAAGATGCGATCCGAGCCAAGATCCAGGCGCTGATGCTCCATCCTGAGATTCGCCTTAGCGTACAACCGGGTCTCGAAGAAGGAAGACTTCGGGTGGAGTTCAGTGCGACAAACCATGAAGAACTGAAGCGGCTTATCGAGAAACTAACGGACGCGAAAGAAAATAATATTATCCCGGCAATCTTCGCTCTTCTTTCCGGCCGGATGGCGGCGCAGAAGCGATCTTAATACGCCACGTCACTTGAATGAAACCGTTCGCGCCAGCAGAAGTGATTGTCGAGCGTGGCTCCGAGACGAGCCCGATCTTTCATAATCTGCGCCGGACCTTGCCGCAAGTTCCTTTTAGGTATGTTGAAGCTGTATCGACGCCCAACCGGAACGGATCACCACTCAATGACGGCTTCGGCGCGGCAAAACGAAGACTCTATTTGACCAAGCATAAGGGGGAGTTCTTTAAGAAATGTCCCGGAAGCGACGGGCAGGTTTGCTGCAACTACTTCGTCATCAACTTCGCCAGCAACTGCCCGATGGATTGCAGCTACTGCTACTTGCAGGATTATCTAGCGGACAATTCGGCGCTCAAAGTGTTCAGCAACGTCGGTGATTTGATCGACGAAGCCGATCGGACACTCAAGAAGCACCGCGGCGTCTTTTTCCGCATCGGCACCGGCGAGATCACGGACAGCCTAGCGCTGGAACCGTGCACGGGAATGGTAGGCGAACTGATCCCGTACTTTGCTGAACAGCCTAACGTGCTATTGGAGCTTAAGACGAAAAGCGATTGCGTCGATAGCTTGCTTCATTTCGACCCAAAGGAGCGAGTAGTGGTCGCTTGGTCGATGAACCCTCAAAGCGTAATCGATCGAGATGAGCACGGCACGGCATCACTCGGCGAAAGGCTCAATGCCGCGCGCCGCTGTCAAGAGGCGGGATATCGCTTAGGCTTTCACTTCGATCCCATCATCGAGTATTCCGGTTGGGAAGTCGATTACCAAGCCATGATCGAGGAGATTTTTGCGGCCATCGATTGGCGCCGGCTGGCGTGGCTCAGCCTGGGCGTGCTGCGCACCACACCCGGTCTCAAACGGACCATGCGCGAGCGCTTTCCCCGAACGCAGCTTGTGACCGGCGAGCAGGTTCTTTGCCCGGATGGCAAGTTACGTTATTTTTATCCTTTGCGAATTGAAATGTATCGCAAGATGGTTCACTGGATTCGTCGGCAGGCACCGACTGTGAAAGTCTATCTTTGCATGGAATCACGTGAAGTCTGGCAGCAGGTGTTTGGTTTCGCCCCGGCCTGTGAAAAGGAGCTTGGCAATCAAATGGCGCCGGGCGTCCAACAGCTTGCTCATGACCGGTAACGACAGCGCGATAGGCGTGTTTGACTCCGGCATTGGCGGCCTCACGGTTCTGCATCAAGTTATCGAGGCCTTACCGAAGGAGAATACCGTTTACCTGGGCGATACGGCGCGGGCACCTTACGGTACGAAATCCGTGGAGACGGTGCTGAGTTATTCTTTTGAAAATTGCCGATTTCTCGTCGAAAAAGACGTTAAACTCGTGGTCGTTGCCTGCAATACGTCGACGGCTATCGCCCTCGACCAATTGAAAGTTAAATTGTCGCTTCCAGTGATCGGCGTAATCGAGCCGGGGGTACGGGGCGCAATCAAGAGCACAAAAAGTAAAAAAGTTGGCGTTATCGGCACGGAGGCGACGATTCAGAGCGGCGCTTATACTCGCGCGCTCAAAGCGGCGGACCCGGAGATCGAAATCTATAGCAGGGCGTGCCCGCTGTTCGTGCCGCTTGTTGAAGAGGGCTGGACGGACAACGAAGTCGTCGAGATGACCGTGAAAACCTATCTCGGAAGTCTTAAGCAAAGTGGCATCGACACATTGATTCTTGGCTGCACGCATTATCCTTTGCTAAAAAAAGCGATTAAAAAATTTATCGGGAACGACGTTCGCCTGGTCGATTCCGCCGAGGAGACGGCCAAAGAAGTAGTCTCTATACTCAAAACGAAAGCGATCGCCAGAAAGACCGGAAAGGGGGGACACAGTTTCTTCGTCACAGACGCGCCCGATCGTTTTATTAAAGTGGGTCGGCGCTTTCTCGGCGAAAAGGTCGAATCAGCGGTGCGCATCGAACGGTGACCGGCCTCTGCACGTTGCTGAAGAACGGCTTTAAGTTGTCTCCCGAATCAGGTATTTTATAATATCGACTTGATTCAAAAAAAGTCTCCGCGATTTCTAAAAGCAGGGAGAAAAATCATCGCATTATGGATTGGATAAAGAGGCTCATCGGCACTAAGAACGACCGCGAGATCAAGCGGATTCGTCCTTACGTTGAGAAAATTAACGAATTGGAGCCCGAATATCAGCGGCTCAGCGACGCTGAGCTCAAGGGGAAAACCGATCAATTTAAGAAACGCATAGCGGAAGCAACTGCAAGTCTGAATAAAGACCTGGAAGAGGCGCGCAACGAAGCCGTGACGGGGGAGCCGGATCAGCGCGAAGAGCTTAAAAATAGCGTCGAGGAATTGGACAAGGAGTTGCGCCAAAAGGAATCCGAAGTTCTTGAAGAACTATTGCCGGAGGCGTTCGCGGCCGTGCGTGAAGCGTCGAGGCGCACGATCGGGTTGCGTCATTTCGATGTTCAAATGATCGGCGGGGCGGTGCTGCACGAGGGCAAGATCTCCGAAATGAAAACGGGGGAAGGCAAAACCCTTGTGGCGACGCTGCCACTGTACTTGAACGCGCTCACAGGGCGCGGTGTCCATCTGATCACCGTCAATGATTATTTAGCACGCCGGGATGTGCAGTGGATGGGACCAATCTACCACAAGTTGGGTCTAAGCACTGCGTCAATCGTTCACGAGGTGAGTTACCTCTTTGATCCGACTTATCTCACGAAAGACTACCGGTATCTCAATTTGCGGCCGATCACCCGCCAGGAAGCCTATCTCGCCGATATTACCTATGGCACCAACAATGAATTTGGTTTCGATTACCTCCGCGACAATATGAAATTCTCCTTGGAGGAGTATGTACAGCGGGAGCTAAACTACGCCGTCGTCGACGAGGTCGACAACATCCTCATCGACGAGGCGAGGACGCCGCTGATCATTTCAGGCCCGGCGGAAGAATCGACCGATAAGTATTACAACATCGACCGCGTCATTCCCAAGCTGCAAAGAGGCGCTGTCATTCAAGGCGATCCGTCGCAGGAAGATCGCGCAGCGATCGAGGCAAAGGGTGATTACACCGTGGATGAAAAGAGTCGCTCGGTGACGTTGACCGAAGGCGGCGTGGCAAAAGTCGAGCGTTTGCTCGGCGTGCACAATCTCTACGACCCGCGCCAGATCGATACCCTGCACCACGTGCAGCAGGCGCTTAAAGCCCACGCGATTTTCAAGCGCGACGTCGATTATGTCGTGAAAGATGGTGAAGTGATTATCGTCGACGAATTCACCGGCCGGCTAATGCCCGGACGGCGCTGGTCGGACGGGTTGCATCAAGCCGTCGAAGCCAAGGAACGCGTGCATATTCGCGAGGAAAACCAGACGCTCGCGACAATCACGATCCAGAACTATTTTCGGATGTACAAGAAACTGGCGGGAATGACCGGAACCGCTGATACCGAGGCTCCCGAATTCAAAAAGATCTATAAATTGGACGTTATGGTAATCCCGACCCATCGCACGATGGTTAGGGACGATCTCCCCGATGTCGTCTATCGCAGCGACAATGAAAAGTATGACGCAGTCGTCCAGGAGATCGAAGAACGCAACAAAAACGGTCAACCCATCTTGGTCGGCACGACTTCAGTGGCAAAGTCTGAGCGCCTCTCGCGCATGCTTAAGAAAAAAGGGATCAAGCACAACGTACTGAACGCGGTCAACCATGAAGCCGAGGCTAGCATCATTGCCCAGGCGGGTCGATTCAATGCCGTGACCATCGCGACCAATATGGCCGGTCGCGGCACGGATATCTTGCTGGGCGGCAATCCGGAGTTTCTGGCGCGCTCAGATATGGAAAACGAATGGATCAGCCGCGCGACGAAGCTGCCGACGCAGGGCGCCGCACGATATGAAGATGCCTTGAGGCAGCTGAGAGAGAATTACGAAGAAGAGGTTCAAAAGGCAGAGAAAAAGTATGTTCAGGACGGAGAGATGTTCGAGCAAAAGCGCGGTGAAGCTTTGAAGCGGACTACGGAGCTGCAACGTGAGATTCGTGCGATCTCACCCTTCCGTGACGCACGCGAGCGCTACGAAGATCTTTCAGCCACCGAATTGATTGACGCGTTGCATCATATGCGGCCGATTCCCGATGCCTACCTTAGAGCGAAGCAAGCACTTGAGGCCGCCATCTTAGATTCACGCAATGGCGACGCAGGTGAAACGCCAAAGGATTTCGAGGAGGCAAGACAGGACTTTAGTGCGGCGTTGGAGCGCTGGCAGCAAAATGGTGGCGAACGGCAAGGCTTGATGGAGGCTTTGGATGAACGACGCCGCCTCTACGAGCAGCAGCTGATCGACCTCGAATTTGAAAACGCCCGAGCGGTTTTGGCTCATGGCGAGCACGCGGAGGTGGTGACGGAATACGAGAAGGCGCACCGCGCGTTCGAGGAAGCCGAGGTGAGCTGCGACGAGATTCGTGTGCCGTACGAGCAGGCCGTAAAACAAGCGCAACAGAGCTACGAAACCAAGCGGCAGGAATACCTCCAGATGGTGGAGCAGATACGCGAGCAGTTGGACAAGGCGCCGGAGGAGTTCCGCCATCGATTCGATGAAATCCTGGCCGAGTACAATAAAGTTTGCGCTCACGAGAAAGAAAAAGTCATCACCGCCGGCGGCTTGCACATCCTGGGCACGGAGCGCCACGAAAGTCGGCGCATCGATAACCAACTACGCGGCCGTGCTGGACGCCAAGGAGATCCAGGATCGTCTCGTTTTTATCTCTCCTTGGAGGATGATTTGATGCGCATTTTCGGCGCGGACCGGATTCAAGGGATTATGAGCCGGCTCGGTATGGAAGAGGGCGTTCCCATCGAACATGGTCTGGTGACGCGCGCCATCGAGAACGCGCAGAAGAAAGTCGAAGGACATAATTTTGATATTCGTAAGCATCTGCTGGAGTACGATGACGTTCTAAACAAGCAGCGCGAGGTGATTTACACTTATCGGCGCGACGTACTCAAAGGCGAGGCCCTGAAAGAGCAGGTCCTTGATATGGCCGAAGGGCTGGTCGAAGACGTGATCGGTCGATACGCCGACAGCGAGCGTCATCCATCGGAATGGGATCTGAATGGCTTACGCGAAGGCATCTATCATCAGTTTAACCTGCGACTGGAACTTAATCCGGAACAAGAGGAAGAGCTCACAGAGGACAAGCTCGGCGAGATCACGAGCCAGAGAGTCGTCGACGCGTACGAAGACAAAGAAAGACGATTCGGCGCGCCGATGCTGCGGCAACTGGAAAAGATTATCATGCTGCAAACCATCGACACCCTGTGGAAAGACCATCTTCTCAACATGGATCACCTGAAGGAAGGCATCGGCCTGCGCGGTTACGGACAGAAGAACCCTCTACAAGAATACCAAAAGGAAGGGTTCGACATGTTCGAGGACATGAAGCGTCGAATTCAAGAGGATGTCGTGCAAAAGTTGTTCACGGTGGAGTTAGCAAGGGAGAGCGTTGCTCCCGAAGTCGAGTTACAGCAACCGCGGCCGCAAAGGATGGTGTTAAGCCACGGAGATGAGCCGATCGCGGCACGTTCCAGTGGCCCGGCAAAACGGGAAGGGGAAAAGGTCGGTCGAAACGATCCATGCCCGTGTGGCAGCGGCAAGAAGTACAAGCGCTGCCATGGTAAGTAAAGACTGTTCTCCCGTTAGAGTTCCTCTCGCGAGATCCAAAGCCGTGACACGGTTCGCGACTGCACTTTTGCAGTGAGCGATTTTCATTGGGCGAACACCGGCACGTCTTCGCGCATCGAATTTGCTAGGCAGTAATTGCGAATCAGCTAACCGCTCAACCCCAAGAGGTTTGCTCAAGTCCCAAGTAAACTTGTTTCGTGAGCCTCCACCTCTCCGGCTCTCAACTCGCTTGTATGTTCGATATGGGAGTTCGATGGGACGCTGTTGCCAGCGCCTAATTTGATGATGCGGTCTTTGAATACGTGTAAATCCTTGGTGGCGTTTCTGGTATCGATGACCAGAGTTGCCGCCTCGACGATCTTTCGGAAGTCATAAGCGCTGTGGTCGGTGAGAATGATAATACAATCATGCTTAGCGATTTCAGCTGGCGAGGGGTCGATTGACTTAAGTGCGCTTCCGCCCAGCCGTAATGTGGGGACAAGCGGGTCGTTGTAGGAAAGAATCGCGCCCTTGTCGGCGAGCAGGCGCATCACATCGAGCGCCGGTGACTCGCGACAATCACTGACATTTTTTTTGTAGGCAACACCAAGAATCATGATCTTGGAGCCGCGGATGCTCTTCGACACTCGGTTGAGCCCATCGCTGACCAGCGTGGCCACGACCGAAGGCATCATGCCATTGATCTCCGCCGCCAGGCCAATGAATCGCGCCTGGAAGTTGAGCGCTTTGAGTTTCCACGCCAAATAGTGCGGATCGATGGGTATGCAGTGCCCGCCAAGCCCGGGGCCTGGATAAAATGGAATGAATCCGAACGGCTTGCTCGCAGCCGCATCAATCACTTCGTAGACGTCCACGCCCAACAGATCACACATCAGGGCAAGTTCATTCACCATGCCGATGTTGACGCTGCGAAATGTATTCTCCAAAAGTTTAACCATTTCGGCACATTTGGTGCTGCTGACGGGGATCACACGATCGATAAACTGCGAATAAAACAGTCGTGCGATTTCCGTGCATTGTGCCGTAATACCGCCGACGATTTTCGGTGTGTTGCGCGTATGGAAAGTTGCGTTACCGGGATCGATTCTTTCGGGAGAAAAAGCAACAAAGAAGTCGCTTCCCACCTTAAGGCCGGAGCTTTCGAGTTCAGGCACGATGAGTTCATCCGTGGTTCCTGGGTAGGTCGTGCTTTCCAGGACGATTAGTTGACCCGGGTGCAAGTATTTACGAATTTCATCCGTCGCCGAAAGAATGAACGAAATGTCTGGGTCTCGGCTCTTGCTCAATGGCGTTGGCACGCAGATGCTGACCGTATCCGCCTTAGCCAGAGCGTTGAAATCCGAGGTCGGGGTGAATTTACCCGACCCAACGGTATCGGCAATGAGTTTGTCGGCGACATCTAGGATATACGATTTGCCTTGTTTGAGCGCGGCGATCTTGTTCCTATCGAGATCGACGCCGACCACGTTAAAGCCCGCTGCGGCGATCTCCATCGCCAATGGCAGACCCACGTAGCCAAGACCGATAACGGCTGCCGTCGCCTGGCGATTCTCGAGCCGAGCCTTGAGCGCGTTCAAATTAGGAAACCTCCCGTGTCTTGATTTGATTCTTTCCGGCGGCCCTGAGCATTTTAAATTCCTGAAGGCGAATGTTGTATTTCTCGATGAGTTCGTAGAGATTCACCCGGCTGATTCCGAGCTCGCGAGCGGCGCGGCTCACAATGCCGCCGTTGCGGGATAGTGCCTTTTTGACGAAATCCATTTCGATGGCTTTCTTGGCGAACTTTAGGTTGACATCGGTTGGGATTTGATCCAAGGCAAATCCTAAATCGCTCGGCTTTAAGACTGTTCGCGGGCTCAGCACCACTGACCGGCTAATTAAATTTTCCAGTTCGCGAACATTGCCGGGCCATGGATGCATCAGCAGCGCGCCTTCGGCTTCCGGAGAAAGTGTAACCGGAGGCTTTCGGTGTTCTCTGGAGAACTGTTTTAGAAAATGCTGGGCGAGCGGAATGATATCCTCTTTTCTGTCGCGCAGCGGCGGCATATCGAGGGGCACGACCTTCAATCGATAGTAAAGGTCTTCCCGGAATACATGGTTTTCCATGTCTTTTTTGAGGTCGCGGTTGGTAGCGGCGATGATTCGGGCATCGATATCGATGGGTTGCGTACCCCCTACTCGCTCAATTTTCCGATCTTGCAAGAATCGCAATAGTTTGACTTGGAGCGGCGGAGCGAGTTCACCGATTTCATCCAAGAACAAAGTGCCGGTATGCGCTAGCTCGAATTTTCCCCGCTTCTGGGCATGGGCACCGGTGAAAGATCCTTTCTCGTGGCCGAATAATTCGCTCTCCAACAGATTTTCGGGAATTGCGCCGCAATTGACCACCACGAAAGG
The DNA here is from genome assembly GCA_036505755.1 of Binatia bacterium. GTDB lineage: Bacteria > Desulfobacterota > Binatia > UBA9968 > UBA9968 > DP-20. The sequence continues at coordinate 13,077 of DASXSW010000478.1, forward strand.
ATTGTTCTTGCGCTGGCTTTGCAAGTGAATCGCGTGAGCCACCATCTCCTTTCCAGTGCCGCTTTCTCCGCAGATCAAAACCGAGATGTCGGAGGCGGCGACCCGTTCGATAAAGCGGAAAATGTCCTTAATGCTTTTCGATGTTCCTACCATGCGGTGAAAGCCGTCAGTAAAAGAATGTTCATTTTGCTGAACCTTTTGGTGTAAGTGATGGATGTGGAACGCTCGCGTGATCATGACCTTTAATTCGTCGAGGCGAATTGGCTTGGCATAATAGTCAAATGCGCCAAGCCGGACCGCCCGCAATGCGTTTTTCTCGTCGTCATTCCCGGTAACCACGATCGCTCGCGTCGAAGGTTCTTGGGAAAGAATTTGCTCCAGCAAGCGCATCCCCCCGAGGTCCGCTGGATTGAGCGGATTCAAGGATAGGTCCAATGTGACGACGGCAGGCTTCTCTTTTTCGAAAGTGCTCATCGCCTCGCCTTCATTCGAGATTGTAAACACGTCGTAGTCCGGCTCCAGAGCCCAACGCATTTGCTTCAGAATATTTTCCTCATCGTCGACTAAAAGAATCTTCGGTTTCACGTGGTTTCTTTCCTTTCTTGTTTGGGACTACAGCGTCGGTAATTCGACTTCCACCTTAGTGCCGGCATTGACCTGGCTTTCTATCCGGATCTGTCCTCCATGGACCTCGATAATCGAACGGGTATGGCAGAGACCAATTCCCATTCCCTTTTCCTTGGTCGTCTGAAAAGGGCGAAACAAACTTTCCAGCCGGTCGGCAGCGATGCCACACCCGGTGTCTCGAATCGATGTCATGATCTTTCCGCCTGCCTCCTGTGCCACCGTGATCTCTACAGCCCCTTCTCCCTTGGGTAGACTTTGGATTGCGTTGAGGAGCAAATTCGTGAAAGCTTTTTGCAGGAGCTCCGGGTCACCGCAAATGATCGGTAATTTGTCCTTTGGCGGGAATGCGGTCAACACCCTTACACCATCTCTCTGTTTGATCTTGAGATCATCAAAAGTATTAGTGAGCACTTCGAGAATGTTGACCGGTTGTTGCTTGTGCGAAAATTGTCCTCTCTGCACTGAAAGACTAGCGATGAGGTTAATCATTTTGTCCGTCGTCTGGGAGAAAGTCGCAAAAGCATCGGTCACAAAATTTGGATTGTGACTAAGATGCTTGGAATTTTCTAGTGTCATCCCCTGCATCGTGGCGAGGTTCTTCAAATCATGTAGAATGAACGAGGCGAAGCGGTTGAAAGAGTCCCATTCACGCGACAGAAGGAGCTCTTCCGACAGTTTGTGCGTCAGAATCAGGTGGCCCAGTTGGTTGCTTACGCTCAACAAGAATTGGTCGTCTTCCGCCGACGATTTTTCCCCGGCCGACGGTGCGCCAATGCCCATCAACGCCAATACTTCGTTGCCTTTTTCCACCAGCACCAAGCGCTGTATAGCCAAATCTTTTAATGTCTGTAGTTTATCGAGCGGGAATCGGCCCGCTGCGTTCGCAGCATTATCCGTCGGCACACGAAAAAAAATCGCATCTTTGTCAGGACTGCGAGACCGGTCCAGCTTGAGTGGAGATGATTCGATTCGATTGCCTGACGCGCGATCGTGACAATAGGCTAGGTTGTAAGTCTCCGATGTCGTCGAGCGAAGCCAAAACACCACTTGCCGGACGAACATTGCGTCCGCGACAAATTCGGCTACGGGGGGTAGCAGGTCTCGAATATTGAGCGAACCGCTCGACTTTTCGGAAAATTTCATCCACAGGTCTCTATAGTCGTATTTGTTGCGAAAAAAATGTCTCGTGACAAAGCTTCGAATGGTGCTGTGAAAATGCGGCGACAAATAGAACGCGAGAAAAAGCGCGACTAGAGCGAAGGCCGCGGACGGGAGGAGTGCGGTATAGCCCCGAGGTTGCAGCCAACGCAGCACGTCGAGAATGCTTCCTGAAATAACGATGTATACAAACGCTGCCGTGGCCGAAAGGCATCCGAAAACCACGTGCCGGGAGACACGGATCGTGACCTGCCAAAACGGGTATTTCGCGAAGCCATAGGAGAGAAATATTAAACCAAACAAAGTAATGGCTGCTCCCGTTTGCACCACTGACTGGGACACGTACGAAGACATGAGAATATTCGCCGACAAATAGCCGAAGTAAACAGCGAAACCGAGAAAGGCAATGAAAACAAACTTGAGTGCCTCTTGTTGCGCTTTGCTTGCGGCCTGACGTGTTCTGTCAAAACACATCAGTGCGAGCATGCTTGTTGCAACTACATTGAGAAAATAGTAGCGCCAGCTCTGTTCGATTATGATAATGGGCTGGTCAAGGATTCCTGTCACCCACTCAATCATCCGCCCAGCAAAAATCCCACGCGTAACAAAAACCAATAAGACGATCTGTAACGCATAATAGGCAATCCAGGTTTTCTGCGGATGTTCTGGTCGTGTCCTCCCGAGAGTATGGCTGAGCGGAACAATTGTGAGAGGCGTGAGAGTCACGCCAAAAATAATAAGCCGCGCGCCGTCCTGCGAACTGGGCCAGGTGTTAAACATGTATGACCCCACTTGGAAGGCAATCAAGGGCGTAAGACTAGCCACCAAATAGGCTACGCTTGGATGTCTTTTTATCTTTGTTAGCAAATAAAAGAACAGGCAGGTCAGTACCACCAAATTGACCAGGAGCAGCGTGTTCAAGGTAAAGATGGAGTCCATTTTTTGCTCAGAAGAGGAAAATTCTTATTTTTCAGCAGCAAGTCGTGTGCCAGTTGCTATATTCAAAGAAGTTTCGAATGATAAAAGCAGCTGCGGGCGCGTCGGCCACGATTAATTTTTAGCCCTCCAGGGGCAAGCGAACGCAAGCGGTCGACGCTATCAGCGCAGTCCGAACTGTTCGTTTTTCCAAGGGACTTTAATGCTTTTCAATCGTGTCTCCTGGATATCGCTTGTGTATTTAGCAATCCATAGCTCGGCATCCTTTTGATGTTCCGGAGGGAATCAGAGCACGATGCAGTATAGAAATATCCTCTGCCCCTGCAACGGTACCCGCGGTCATTGCTGCCCGGTCTCCTACTTCGATGGGAGAGACCGTCCCTCATGTTTCGGGAAACGATGCCCAAAAGCGAGAGACGCTCAGGATTAGGATTCTCCGCTTTGGGCAAGGCAAATCGGGTTAAAAGACATCGCCTAAGACTCAACTTTCAGCGG
>DASXSW010000479.1:0-4913 GCA_036505755.1 Binatia bacterium
GTGATCACCGTGAGAGTTAGTAACCAGGCCGTGCGCCCGCCGCCTTTGCGCCAGAAGCCCAGAGACGCTTCCCAAAAACGCGCGAGGAGGTACTGCCGGGTTTGTTGTTCGTCGTCCTCAACCATTGCTCTTTTTTCTCCAGTGTCCGCGCGCTTCTCCCGATGACCAGTATCGCGGGCTTACATTGCCGGGTCAGCGGACTAGGCTGTGCAACCAAAAACTATCTTGAAACGGCCTCGCCCCGCATCGATTTATTGGAAGCCCGTGTAAAAAGCGAGAAATCCCTCTGGGCGTGTGCCGTTCGAAAAGCCGGAAGCACTATAATCCAACCAGACTGCTTCGATGAGTTAACTTGAGTTAATCGAAGGGAATGCACTCTTTCTACTAGGTTCTCCGGCCCGCCGACAAAGTGAAGGCGTCTCTGCGGATATAAACGTGTCCCGCGTCTCGGCGGTTAACTAATTCCTCGACGAGCTTCACCAGCGGTTTTCGCGCGTCGAGATATTCCTTTCTCGGCGGCGCGGTTTTAAGCGCGTCGACGAATTCGGGGCCGGCGTAAAAGCGGAGCAGCAAGTCTTCATCCGAAAGGTTAGGCCCGCCATATTGTTTTCTGACTTCTTCCAATGACGGGTTGGGTACTTCGAATTTTTCCAGCTCGCGGGCGCGCGGGCGGTCGAGGATTATGGCTTTCACTTCCGGGGCCATGTATTCCGCGCCTTCTTTTCCCCACAGCCCAAGCGCGTACTGGATCACTTGATCGGTGACTTCTTTGTATCTCACACCCGTCATTATGTTGATCGCGGCCTGGCTGCCGACGAACTGGGCGAAGGGGGTCACCATGATCGGGTAACCGAGCTCGGCTCGGACGTGGACGATTTCTTCCAGGACGTTTTGCATCTTGTCTTCTTTGCCGAGCATTTTGAGCTGGTGGCGCAGGTTAGAAATCATTCCGCCGGGAACCTGATGCTGGTACCAGGTTTCGTCGTATTCACGCGGCGCACCGATCGGTAGGCCTTCTTCCTCTGCCACACGGCGAAAGTGTTGCTCCACGGGCTCCAGAACTTTTTCATTTACCAGAGGTCTATACCCGAGAGCACGCAGGTTGCGCGCGACGTTGAAGACGGAGGGCTGCGCGGAGCCGTTAGCGAGCGGCGGCACGGAAGTGTGAACGATACGGATGCCTTGCTTTACAACTTCCAGGAGGTTAAACGGCGCGAGACCGTTGTTACAGTGCGCATGGAATTCGACCGGAACATCGCCGGCGTTGTCGAGCACGATACGGGCTAGTACATGCGCGCGGTCGGGTGTGAGCATGCCGCCGACATCCTTGAAGCAAACGCGATAGGGTTTCATTGCTGCCGCTTCGCGCGCCTTGCGCGCGTAATACTCATCGGTATGTCGCGGCGAGATGGAGTAAATAATATTGACCACCGATTCCATGCCGAGGGTTTTCAGCTCTGCGACTTCCTTTTTCAATTCGTCGTAATCGTTCCACGGATCCGAGAGGCGCGTCAGCGTAATGCCGTAATGAACCACCCGCTCGATGATGAGACGCGGAATGCACGCGGGTGTTAGAGTGAAACCACTGCTGAGCCCGCCGTGATAACGCAGGCGTGTGTTCTTGATTTCCTTTTGGCCGTAACGCACCCAGTCCCACGGATTGTCGCGCTGTTCGCGCACGACTTTCTTGAAGCGCCCGCTGACGAAGAACTCCATGCCATCGAAGCCGGCTTGGTCCATATTCCGCAGCACAGGATGCATCATTCCGGTGGTCATGTTGTGCGCCCACAGGCTGGTGTTGCCATCCCGCAAGGTTGTGTCAATGATGCGGATTTCGTCCATGTTTTTGCCTCGGTTTTTGGGCTGTGTGAGCAATAGCGCACGTCGATGGAATTAGGCAAGGGAAGCGAGGTGTTTGACATCTATGTCTCTACGCGAGTATGAGAGCGCAACAAACCAAGATGGAAGGAGGATTCTCACAGTGCAGAGAATCATCACTTCAAAGCGCGCAATCGCATGGATTGCGTTCGCTACGGTCATAATCTTGTTTCCTGACTCGATGCTCGCGCAGCAGACGCCCAAGCTTAGACCGCTGCACATCGCGCTGGCGAATCATTCCGTCAGCATGACAGCGATTTATGTCGCAAAGCATTTGGGCATCTTTGAGAGCTACGGCTATGACGCGCGTGTCTTGGTTCTGGAACCGAGAGCCGCGCTCGCAGCGCTCTTGACCGGCGACCTTCACTTTTATACTGCCATCGGCTCCACGGGCAGGGCAGCGCTTCGCGGCGTGCCAGTCCGAGTTGGTTTGGTCGCCTTGAATCGTTCTGATTTCATGCTGATGGCTTCTAAAGAAATCTCCAGCATCGAACAGCTGAGAGGCAAAATGATCGGTGGCTATGTCGCGCAAGGGACCGTTAACGTGGTGCTCACTGAATTACTGCGGCGCAAGGGATTGCGACCCGACGAATACAAGGTAATCAATGCCGGAACGGCGCGGGCCGCCGCGCTGGCAAGCGGCAACGTCCCAGCCGCGTTGGTTAACAGCGTTGAAACGGTGCGGCTTCTGAAGCAGGGGTTTCATGTGCTCGTGCGGGCGACGGACGAACTGGAGATTCCGCAAAGTGGATTAGGGTTCTCAGTGGCTAGTCTCCAGTCGCAACGTGAATTTCTTCGACCGGCTGCGCTGGCCGTGCTAGAAGCCATCCGCGTGATAGTCGCCCAGAAGGATAAGACGTCAGCCGTGCTCATGAAACAGTAGCTCTGTCACAGGACGAGGCGTCGTACGTCTACGACGCAATCCAGAAAGGCTGGGCATTAGACGGAAAACCAACAGCTGGAGCCATGAAATTGGAGTTCGAACTCGATCAACGAGATATGGGGTTGAAGGAATTACCCAGGGCCGAGCAGATATACGATTTTTCGCTGCTGGATGGATTGGCGAGTGGTAGGGCGGCGAGGTAGTGGTTCATTTTCAATCCGCCATGACTCTTAAAATCGAGAAAGATTCCTCGGAATGACACCTACGTAAGCCATGTGTCATCTCGAACAAAGTGAGAGATCTTTCCCAAACTGAACCACTACCGGCGTCGAACGGGATGCGCTGCTAAAGACAAAAAGCTATACTTCGAAGATGATTGAAAAAGACACAGAGCGTGATATCCCTCGCACAGATGCCGAGGGTCCAGTTGGAGAATATCCGGTGCGACGCGTACTGTGTATCTTGTGCCTTGTGATCGTCGCGATTGGCGGAGCCGCCGCTTGGTACTTCGAACTCGGCGTTTCTTCTCAAACCAAACGTGAACGCTTTGTCAAATCCGCGCGTGAAAGCCTCAGCCGTAACCAACTCAGGGAAGCGGTTACCGCTTTGTTGAACGCGGTTGATGCTGATCCAAGCTCCGCGGAAACTTTTCATGAACTGGGCATGGCGTATCTCCGTGCCGGCAATTACGGACACGCATTTAGAGAATTCCGGCGCGCAGTTCAGCTGAAACCAGATCTAATTCCGCCGCGCTTTCAGATGGCGCGTTTGCTGGCATCGGACTTGGCTTTAACACAGGCCGATGAGCACCTCATAAAAATTCGCGAGCTAAACCCAAACGCGATAGAAGGTGTCCTACTCGCCGCCGAGATCGCCTTGGCTGAAGGGAATCTAGATCGGGCCCTTAATGTCTTGCACGCCGCTATCGCGCGTCAACCGAATGAGACCATTTTTCACCTGAACAGCGCTGCGATTTTTATGGCGAAACAGGACTATAAGTCCGCCGAAGATAGCTACAAAAAAGCGCTTGATCTCGATCCAAAATCTAATCTCGCCCGCGCCGCGCTAGCGGCGGTTTTTTTGGCGCAGGGAAAGCAGGAAGAAGCCGAACAACAATTGCTCGCCATGACGAAGGCTGAGCCGGAAAATGATGAATTGCTCCGGATACTCGGCAATTTTTATACTCGTACTTGGCAACTCGACCAGCTGGAAAAGTTGTATCGCAATCTACTCGCGAAAAGACCAGACTCTTTAGTCGCTAGGAAGATTCTGGCTGAACTTTCTCTGAGCAAGGGCGATCTGCAGCAAGCACGAGAGTTCACCGAGGCGATCTTGAAAGCCGAGCCAAATGACGTTGAAGGACGTTTCTTTAAGGCACGCCTCTTCTTAGCCGAAAAAAACTACAAAATGGCAAGCCAGTTGTTGACCGGTGTAACCCTCGATTCGCCGAATCATACGCCGGCTCATTATCTGCTCGGCATCGCGAACTTGGAGATGGGTGAGAAAGACATAGCCCGCCGCGCCTTAACCAAAGCCACTGAATTGAATCCAAGGTGGATCCCGCCGCGGTTGGAGCTGGCCAGCCTGTACCTAGTCAACGGCGAGAATCGGTTAGCTTGGAAGGAAAGCCAAAAGGTCCTGGAGCTGGAACCTGATAACCGGGGGGCTCTCTACACCGCCGCTGGAGCACAGTTCAAGAACGGCGACTACGATAGCGCGCTGGAAATATTCTCGCGCATGCAAAAAAGTTATCCGAAAGACCCGGCAGTTCATATAGGCTTGGGCGGCGTCTACACGGCGCAATCCAAATTCGCGCTTGCTTTAAAAGAGTATGAAGAAGCGCTGCGGCTGGACCCCAACCGTATGGACGGGCTGAATCTAATTGCCCAGCTAATGGTCAAAGAGGGCAAGCCTCAAGAGGCCTTGGAGCGCGTCAAGCGCCACTTCGACAAAGCGCAAGACCACGCCGGAATCTTTCAAATTCTCGGTGAGATCAGCGCGAGTGCCGGTAACGTGAAAAAAGGCATCGGCTATTTGGAAAAAGGGCTAGCGATCAATCCGAACCTGGTTTCCGCTTATCTCAAGATGGGTGACCTCTACGCCGGGCAACAAGACTTTGATCAAGCGATTGCGGCCTATCTCAAAGCGGTCG
>DASXSW010000480.1:0-3981 GCA_036505755.1 Binatia bacterium
CGCCCGGCACAAGATTCTCGACATATTGGGCGATTTTTATTTGCTTGGAAGACCCATACGCGGCGCCATTACCGCTCACATGACCGGGCACTCTGATAATATCGCTTTACTGCGCGAGCTGCGCAAAGAAATGGACCGATAGGCGCGCGATTATGGCGGCGGATTCGAGCATGTTCTCCCGGTTATTCACGGTGAACGAAGCCAATGCGCTGCTTCCGGCTCTGCGCCCTCTCGTGGAAAGCATCTTGGAAAATATTCGCCGGCTCCGTAGCAGGAGCGAGGCGGTCATTCGCGCGAAGAACTTGGATCCCGATGCGGCGAATCTGATGGACCAGCTTGAAGAAGATAAAGATATTGCCAAGCTCGTGGCCGAGGTAAAAAATTGGGTGGAGCAAATCAACAGTTACGGCTGCGTCTGCAAAGGCGCGGAGCAAGGACTCATCGATTTCCCGTGTTTGCTCGGTCACGAAATCGTATTTCTCTGCTGGCAAATCGGCGAGCCAAACGTCGGCCACTGGCACCGGATCGAAGACGGATTCGCCGGCCGGCGACCTTTGCTCGACGAACAACCGGACCCGGGCAGCAGCACTTCCCTTCATTAAATATCTTCGTTAGGCTTTTCCGTAACGGTTGGGTGCAATAAACTCGTTGTGCAGCGGAATTTTCCGTCGCAGCCGTCGAATTGACTCTCGTGTATGGCCCTTAAATCTGAACAACAGCTGTCGCTGAGAATCAAAGACGAAGCGCAGCGGTTAGGCTTTGAGCTGGTGGGGATCTCGCTGGTGAAATTGCCGCCGCATGAGTCATCGTTTGCGGAGTGGCTGCGGGGAGAACTTCACGGCGAGCTGAGTTACATGAAGCGGACTGAAGCATTGCGGCGCGACCCGCAGAAGTTAATTCCGTGGGCAGTTTCAGTGGTTTCTGTAGGGATGAATTATTTCACGCCGCTGCCTCGTCCAGGTGTAGGGGCAGGTTTGAAACCTGCCCCTACCAAATTAGGGGTTAACTAAAGACCTTTGTGCAGCAGTTTTGCCGCGTCTTTAGCGAAGTAAGTGAGGATCATGTCGGCACCGGCGCGCCGGATCGCATATAACACTTCCATCATGATCCGCTGCTCGTCGATCCAACCATTCTGACCAGCGGCTTTGATCATCGAATATTCGCCGCTGACATTATAAGCCGCCACGGGATAGCCGAACTTCTGTTTGACTCGATAGATAATGTCGAGGTAGGCCATCGCCGGCTTGACCATGACAATATCCGCGCCTTCGCGGATATCCATTTCTACTTCCCGTAGCGCTTCGTCGGAGTTCGCCGGGTCCATTTGGTAGGAGCGGCGGTCGCCGAATTGCGGCGTCGATTCGGCAGCCTCGCGAAACGGCCCGTAAAAACCGGAAGCATATTTCGCCGCATACGCCATAATAGGCGTGTGGGTAAAGCCGTTGTCATCGAGAATTTTCCGGATCGCCCCTACGCGGCCGTCCATCATATCCGACGGTGCGACGATATCCGCGCCGGCTTTTGCATGAGACAATGCTTCTTTGGCCAACAATTCTAGCGTGCTGTCATTGTCCACGTCGCCATTTTTGATCACACCGCAATGGCCATGATCGGTATATTCGCAGAGGCACACATCCGTAATCACGACCATATCCGGGAGCTTATCTTTACAAGCGCGAATCGCTTGCTGCACCACACCACTGTCGGCGTAAGCTTCGCTGCCAAGAGCATCTTTTTGTTCCGGAATACCGAAGAGAATGACCGCGGGAATTCCGAGCGCGCCGGCTTCCGCGCACTCCTTTACTGCGCGGTCCACGGATAACTGCGCGACTCCAGGCATCGAAGAGACGGGCTGCGCCTTATCTTTTCCGGGACCTATAAATATCGGGTAAATCAAATTTTTGGGCTCTAGTCCGGTCTCGCGAATCAGCGCCCGCAATTTTTCGTTTTGCCTGAGTCTGCGTGGACGATAGATGGGAAAATTCATCCTAAGCTCCGAGCTTGATCTTTAGCCCGCGAAGGTTGGCAATGCATCACGATACTTTCTCAAAGTGAGAGACGATTGCGCGCACCAGACCGTCGATCGTAAATTCCTCCGCCACGATCGCTGTGTGCCCTCCCAGCTGTTCCACGGTTTGAGCCGTGATGGGACCGATGCAGGCGATGATGCTGCCATTTGCGATCTCAGTTAGATTTTTCCCATCAAAAATCCGCACGAAATTTTTAACTGTACTTGAACTGGTAAAGGTGATGACGTCTACTTCGGACTGCCGTAGGCGTTTCGCCAGCGGTTCGATCTCGGTTGCCGGCACAACTGTGCGATAGGCCACGACGACATCCACCGATGCTCCCCGCTGCCGCAGCGTGTCGGGCAGTACTTCGCGTGCCGCGGCGGCCCGTGGGATCAATACCTGCTTGCCGCGCATCGTTTCCGGCGTGACCTTATCCAGAATCCCTTCGGCCTGAAAGCGATCCGGAACGAGACAGCAGGTGATCCCAGCAGCGGCAAGTTCATTAGCTGTTTCAGGTCCGATTGCCCCAACATCTAGATGCTCCAACATGTCCACTGTTTTGCCGACATGCTGCAGCCGCGACAGAAATGGTCCGACGGCGTTCACGCTGGTGAACATCAACCAATCGTAGTTCTCGATTTTGGCCACGGCGGCGTCGAAGGCGACAAAACTCTCCGGTGGCTGAATTTCGATGGTGGGAAACTCGATGACTTCGCCGCCAAAATCTTCGATCTGCTGGACAAGACCTCGAGCCTGAGCGCGCGCTCGTGTGACCACGATGCGCTTGCCGGCCAGGGGCTCGTCGAGAGCGACGGGGCTGTGACTTTTGACGGACTGGGTCATTGATTTAGTCGTCAATCACGTGAGCTTAAGTAGCCTATCCGCGCCATCATTTAACAGCTGTTCTGCGAGGCGCCGGCCCAAGGCCACAGCGTCCGATAAACTTCCTGTGATCTCGCCGCGGCAAAGCGCCTCGCCATCGGCGCTTGCAACCAGGCCGATCATCTTGAGCCGCTCTCCTTCACTTCTCGCGCGCGCACCGATCGGCACAAGGCAGTCCCCACCCAACCGCTTTGAGAATGACCGCTCAGCGCTAACTTCGACGCTAGTATAGGCGTCATGCAGATACGCCACCAGCTCGCGCGCCCAGCCATCGTTTCGCGCTTCGATCCCAAGCGCCCCTTGAGCCACGGCGCTTACGCATATTTCATTTGGTAGATACTCGGCAATGCGGTCTTCCCGGCCGATCCTTTTCAACCCCGCCGCAGCCATGATCAACGCGTCGACTTCGCCAACATCTAGTTTTCTAATTCGCGTATCTACGTTGCCGCGAATCGACATCACCGATAGGTCCGATCGATGATGTAAAATTTGCGCGCGCCGTCTAAGACTTCCGGTGCCTATCTTGGCGCCGGCCGGCAATGTCGACAGCACGCATTTCTCCCGCGTAACCAGCACGTCGCGTGGATCCTCTCGCTTCGGAATCGCGGCAATCGTTAACCCGGCCGGTATCTCCGTGGGCAGGTCTTTCATCGAGTGCACAGCCAGATCGATCTCCTCGCGCAACAGTGCGTCCTCGATTTCCTTGGTGAATACTCCTTTTCCACCGATTGCCGAGATCGGTTTGTCCACGAAGCGGTCGCCGCTGGTTTTGATCACCACCAATTCGACCTCGAGCGTATGATCGTGTTGCGAAAGCTGTTCTTTCAACCAAGTCGATTGTGCGATCGCCAGCGTGCTGCCGCGCGTGCCGACCCGGACCAACCTCACTTTCCCTCCAGATCGAAAAGCCTTTTCAAAGCCGCTACGTAAAGCGCGCTATCTTCGTCGTCGTCTTGGCTGTTCCGCTTTAACTGGGAGATCGGAGTATGGAGCAACTTGTTTATCATGGCGGCCGTCATGTCCTCCAACGCGGCGCGCTGTAGCTCGGATAAATCCTTCAAGCTCCCTCCTAAAGATTTGTCGATTT
>DASXSW010000481.1:0-23673 GCA_036505755.1 Binatia bacterium
CCAGCCATTGCAGCGACTTTGTCGCGCGCAGGAATGGTCAAATTTCCTCGAGACGATTCAGGTATAGCGGTCACTTCCACAATAGAGGCGGGCCCATTCCCATTGGTCCGCACCAGAAGCTGGCGAGAATGGAAGGGACGCAGCGTCGCGCGATGGCCCACACTGAATACCGTCGTTCCCTCAAGCCGTTCGCGTACTAGTCGATAAAGCCGTGCCTCTGTAGCCTCGTCAACCGCCGAGGTAGCCTCGTCGAGAAAGAGCCAATCGGGTTTTTGTACCAGCGCTCGAGCGAAGGCGAGGCGCTGCTGCTCGCCCGGGGAAAGTTGAAGCGCCCAATGGCCAGCCTCGTTAAGTCGCCCGGCTAGGTCACGCAGTCCCACGGCTTTCAGCGCGTCGCGCAGTCTCACGTCATCCACGCCGCTCCCCGGCATCGGATAACTGACCACTTCCCGAAGCGTGCCAATCGGCAAGTATGGCTTCTGCGGCAGAAAGAGGAAGCGGCTGTTTCGTGCCCCCCGAATCTCGCCACGGCCAAAGGGCCAGATCCCGGCGACGGCGCGGAAGAGCGTACTCTTTCCCGAACCGGAGGCTCCCCCTAACAGAACGCTGTCTCCGCGCAAGAGCGAGAGATTCACATCCGCGATAAGCGGCTGACCATCGGGTAAATAGAGATCCACACCCTTAACTGTCAGATGCGTGGCGTCCCCGTCGACGTGCCGGACGCCGCCGCCAGTCGTCGCCTGGATGCGCACGCGCTCAAGCGCCCGCTCGAAGCCGGAAAGCCGCTCGACCACCGAGCACCATTCAGCAATTATCTTATACGAGTCGATAAAAAAGCTGAGCGAAGACTGTACCTGGCTGAAAGCGCCGATGGTCTGTATGAGCCCTCCGAGAGTAAGATCGCCCCTGAAGTAGCGCGGCGCCGCCACGAGTGACGGGAAGATCCAAGCCGCTTGCTGGTAGCCCGAAGTGAAGTAGGTCAGCCGCTTCTGCCGGCGCATGATGTCCCACCAGTTCATCACCACCATCTCGAACCGTTCCCGAAAACCACGGAGTTCGTCCGCCTCGCCCCGGTAGAGCGCGACTCCCTCGGTGTTCTCCCGGAAGCGTACCAGACCGAACCGGAAGTCGGCTTCACAACGCTGCTTGTCGTAGTTTAGCCGCACGAGCGGACGGCCAATCCAGTGGGTGAGCCAAGTGCCGCCGATCGCGTACAAGATCGCCGCCCATACCATGTAGCCGGGCAGCATGATGGAGAACCACCCGCCAACAGGAACGCTGAGCGCTCCGGAGAGCGCCCACAGGATCGCCACAAAGGCAACCAAAGTTACCAGCGCGCGCAAACCTCCAATGACAAGCGTGAGGGTATGAGAAATGAGCAGATGAACGTCTTCAGCGATGCGCTGATCGGGATTATCCGTCTCACCCGCCACCAGCTGCATCCGATAATAGGCGCCGTCGGTCAGCCAAGCGCGAAGATATCGCTCGGTAAGCCACCGCCGCCAGCGGATCTCAAGCATCTGGTTAAGATAAAGCTGATAAACAGCGAAAATGATTGTAAGGCCCACAAGCCAGGAAAGACCGATCAGCTGCCGGAAAAAGACAGTATGGTTCTTATCCTGCAGAGCGGTGTAGAAGGCGTTGTTCCAGTGATTAAAAAGAACACTCATGTGAACCATCGCGAGAGTGAGCGCGATCACGACGGTGAGCAGCCCCCAAGCCACCCAGCGGTCTTCCGAGGACCAGTAGGGGCGAATCATGTTCCATGCTGTTGGAAGTAGTTGGCGTAGGGGAGTTTTGGAAAGATCTTCCGTAGGATTGGGAGTGACCACACCATCATCGGCCGAACGGAGAATGCCCCCCACAGATCCCTGCTGATCGGCAACGCTACGATTTTCCCGTTCTTTTCCCTTATGCAGTGGCTTGCGCACTAGTCACCTCCGAAGATTCCTTGTGTGTCACTTTTCCGTTTGGCGATTCGCCGATTTCTCGTAACAAGACCGCCAAAGTAGCTGCTCGTGCTTGCCTGTTGGAGACGACTGAGCCTGCTGTGATACACACGGCATCCCACAGAGGATTCGCGCTACTATCTACGGTTTTCCGCCAATCAAGTCTTTCTAGGAGCTTGAGTCTTCCCCGCCAGTTCCCAGGATATTTTTCGAGCAACGTTTTTCCGACGCCTCCCAGAGCGCGCAAAACAACAGCATGAGTATTGATTTTCTCTTGGCGGAGTTCGGAAGCGCTAAGTTCTCCGTTTTTGACTTTTTGCCAATCACCAATGATCTGAGAAAGCTCTGTCCAGTATTCGACAGCCCTCTTGAGGGTTTCTGCGTAAACCGGTGATCCCTGTTCAGCGATTTTCTTCCCTAGCAATTCTTCATTCGCTTCGTATAACGCGGAAATGGTAAAAAGCTTAGGAGACCTCCGCGGAATCGTCACCTTCTCTTTATCCACCATGTCTCGGAATACGTCGACTTGCTCGGCTACTTCCATTGTGAGTGCGGAAAGGTTATCCCGACGATCATAGAGCATCCCCAACGATTTTGAGGTCTGTTGCACGAAGCGATTTAAATCCGAGAACATCTGCTGTAGCCGTTCCAAATTCTCCGTCTCAAAGAGAAGCACCGAAATTTTTTCCTTCCCAAGCGCAGGATTCTCTTTGAGCGCCGCCGCAATCGCCGCGCAGCGATGCTGGCCATCGTTGATTATGAACTCCAAGTTTTCGAGCTCCATCTCTAGAGTTCCAACTTCAGCGTTCTCTGCTGAAGGGACAAACTTTACCGGACACGAGTAGGATGCCGTGATCGACGAAAACAGATATCCGTGTTCATTTTCGAGTATGTACCTCGTAATATCTGGAACTCGTGTCTTGTTTAGAACCCTTTGCGCCCGTAGCTCCGGAGTGCAGTGTTCCCAATCATTGAACTTAAACAAATGAGGAATCTCTGAAAGCGAAATCAGTAGCGAATAGTACTGACGCCCTCCCATATTTCCCTTTATTACAGGAAAAGAAACTTTCATTCGGTAATTACCTTTGTTGTCTTCATCCGAGCTGTCGATAATTTGAGCATGAGCTGGGTTTGTAACAGTTGACCAGCTCTTTGTCAATACATCCCCAGCTGTATCATTTATTTAGAAGAGCTTAAGCCCAAAAATTATACAGCTCTAAGGGTTAGAAAAAGGAGCTCAGCCAAAATACCTGGGGAGGCTCAATTCAATCTAAGTATTGATTATAAATGGTTATTTAACGCGGGCGTCCGACTGCATCTACTTGAAGTAGCGGGGGAAGATAGGCACGAGGAAAGTTTGGCTGGTTTCCAAAGTGAAGACGGGTTTTGAGTGAACAATCGACGCGACTAACGAGTCGAAGTGTTTCTAATGAAGGCTTCCCTTTCAAAGCGTAGACGAAGTCCAACGCAACGATCCTATCAGGGGTCACCGCCACTCCGATCGTCTTTGCGCCCAGCTTTTCATGCCAGATCTCAGCTCGGTATTGCCCCGCTGGTAGCTGCTCCATGACGAAATTTCCGTTCTGGTCGCTGACCGCAACGTATGGCGTGTCGGTGACGACGATGACAGCGCTCATCCATGTGTGCAGCACATCACAGTCGATTCTGACGACGCCGATTCGGTCCAGCCGTTTCGTGACTTGTCGCCATGTCGGCAGGCCGACGTAAAACAATGTCTCGTTACCCATGCGCGCATGCACTGTCGGATCGCTGTTCTTGAGCAGTAATTCGATGCCGACTGTACCGACCTGAAGGTGCCGCGCAAACGCACATTGCTTATTGTCGAGAACTAATGGCATTGGCTGCGCTGCAACATTTCGATCAAGAGGATGGAGAGTAACAACCGCGTTCCGCAATCCGCCCTCTCGTCCGACGAGCAGAGTTTCATTCGGCACTCGCGAGCCGCAGAAGGATCGATTTTTGAACACCGGCAACGGCTTTGGCTTATCATAGCTCCTACCAACGATCACTCTCCCACTCACCCCTCCCATCCCTTGCAGCGAAGATACTTCTTTGCCCGGAGCGGCACGAGGATCGTCCTGCGCGAAACCCTCTTGCCAAAATGGCGGAAGCCCAATACCTAGAAAACACAACAAAACTTTCGCTAGCCGTGTTAACACCATCAGCTTATCTGCCGTACCTTATCCAGCCTAATACTGGTGACCTTGTTGTCACTATGCTCGTTCTTTGTTAACAGTCGTACAGTGATACGACTGATCCTCAGCCGAACTCGCGTGCCTTTTTACATACCACGTCTCCATATAATTATGCCTTTGAACTGATTTCACGTGCGCGCTGTAATTCAAAGAGTCACCGAGGCGCGTGTAGCTGTGGAACATGAGATCGTTGGTCACATCGGGCCGGGTCTCTGCATCCTACTGGGTGTCAGCAAGAAAGATGTCGAAGAGCATGCTAAGGCGCTCGCTGACAAAATCAAGAACCTGCGAATTTTCCAGGACGATCAGGGCAAAATGAATCGATCTATTATTGACGTCGGCGGCGAGGCGCTCGTGGTTTCGCAATTCACCCTCTATGGCGATTGCCGTAAAGGTAACCGGCCGTCTTTTTCTGATGCCGCAGCTGCCGTCGAAGCCGATAAGCTTTATCAATTCTTTACCCAAAGGCTGCGCGACGTAGGTCTCAAGGTCGCGACCGGCTGCTTTCAAGCCCACATGAAAGTCTCCCTCGTCAATGACGGGCCAGTCACTTTTATTTTGGAAATCTAAACATGCATGTTGTCTTGTTCGAACCCGAGATCCCGCCCAACACGGGGAGCGTCGCGCGACTGTGCGCCGCGACGCTTACGCCGCTGCATCTGATTGAGCCATTGGGCTTCAAGATCGACGATAAGCATCTCAAGCGCGCCGGTCTCGACTATTGGGAGTTTGTCGAGTTGCATGTTCACAAGTCGTGGGATGATTTTTTAACGACAGCGGCGCCGAAAAATCTGCTGTTTTTTTCTAAACGGGCGGCTAAATCGTACACCTCAACCCGCTATGATGAAAATGATTTTCTCGTATTTGGCCCGGAGACGCGGGGCTTACCACCGCTCCTGTTGGAGACAAACCAGAATCGTTTTTTTCGAATCCCGATGATGGGCATCGGGGTGCGTAGCTTGAATCTTTCCAACGCGGTTTCCATTGTGCTTTATGAAGCTCTTCGCCAACTGGGTAAAACCTAATTTCGCCAGGGCCTTGACCGTAAAGGAGTTTATGATTATTTATCTGCAAACTTTTCTTGTTGAGGGGGTAGATATGAGGGTTAGGGCAACGAGCATTCGCCCGCGCATGGTTTTATTCTTGTTCATAAGCTTATTCCTCGCTTCGACGTCAGTCTCCCAGGGATTCGCCGCCGAAGCACAAAAAGCAGAAGCCTCGCCTGCTTCGAAGGAATCGTTCAATTTAATTCTGCCATTCAAGGATCTCACCGTAGGTCAAGGACAAGAGGCCACGATGGATGCCGAGGTAGTCAACCGAACGAAGGACCCGGTGGAAGTAAGTCTGACGATTGAAGGCATCCCCGCAGGGTGGGACATCAATTTCAACTCCAGGTATCCAAGCTTTCCCGTGCGCTCCGTGATGGTACAAGGAGGCGATCAAAACTCGAACAAATCAACAACCCTTGAGTTCAAAGCCAAAGTTCCGGAGAAAACCAAACCGGGAACGTACCCGATCAAAGTAACCGCCAAAGATACCAAGGGAGCAACTCAGTACGTCGAAACTATCAATTACAGGGTGACTTCCAAGAAGATTGAGACCGGCGGCATCAAGCTCACCAGCCAATACCCTGTGCTCACCACGGCTTCCGGACAGACCTTGAAATTTACCGTCGATCTCAAAAACGAGATCAACAAACCGCTCACTACTTCCCTAGTCGCGCAGCCGCCCCAGGGCTGGACAGTTCGTTTCAAGCCACAGTTTGGCGACCAGCAAATTTCGTCGATTCAGTTAAAAGAGAACGGCTCGGAAACTTTGAGCGTCGAGATTGATACTCCCGCGACCGCTGAGGCGAAAGAGTATCCGGTGACGATCCAAGCGCGCGCCGGGGGCTACGAAGCCTCAGCCAACATAAAAGTTTCGCTCAAAGGCACCCAGGACCTAAAGATGGGCTCTCTGGCGGGGACACTCAACACCTCGGTAACCGCCGGCACAAAAACCCCGATCGACTTTGTGGTCGGCAATGCCGGGACCGCGCCGATCCGCAACCTCGGATTTGTCACGAAAAAACCGAGCGACAAATGGACGGTTGAATTCAAGCCGGACAAGATCGATTCCTTGGGCCCGCAAGAAGTGAAGCAAATCAAGATGGAGATTCTGGCGCCGGACCGGACCATCGCCGGCGACTACCTATTGACGCTTACGGCGAACTCGCCAGAGACGAACAAATCTGTCGAATTCCGTGTCACGGTTTCGACGCCGACGATTTGGGGTTGGGTCGGGTTTGGCATCGTGGGTCTAGTTGTGCTCGGCTTGGCGATCGTATTTTTCCGTTTGGGTCGTAGATGAGCGCGGTCGTCGAAACCAAGGCGTTGACGAAGCGTTACCGCGAAACGCTCGCGGTCAACGCGCTCGATCTGACCGTCCAGGAAGGTGAGATCTTCGGTTTTCTCGGCCCCAATGGCGCCGGCAAAACAACCACGATCCTCATGCTCCTCGGGCTCACTGAGCCGACATCCGGGCAGGTTACCGTCTGCGGCCACAATCCCACGCTTGACTCACTCGAGGTGAAAAAACGCGTCGGCTACTTGCCGGAGAATCCCGGCTTTTATGACGATCTGAGCGCGCGGGAGAATCTCCTCTATATGGCGCGCTTAAACCGTATTCCAGAGGATGAAGCGCAGCGCCGAACTGTGCAGGTTTTGGAGCAGGTCGGATTGCCGGAGGATGGCCGCCGCTTGGTTAAGGAGTTCTCACGCGGCATGAAACAGCGCCTAGGGATCGCCGAGGTCCTGGTTAAAAAACCCACGGCGATCATTCTCGACGAACCGACTCTCGGCATCGACCCCGACGGCGCCATTCGAATTCTTGAATTGATCGAGAATTTGAACCGCGAATATAATTTGACGGTCATGCTCTCGTCGCATCAATTGCAGCAAGTTCAGCAAGTCTGTAGTCGCGTCGGCATCATCGTCAAAGGTAAGCTTATCGTCCAGGGCGCGATGGACGCGCTTGGCAAATCGATTTTGAAAGGCCGCGAATGGAACTTCCTGCTCGAAGTCAGCGGCCCTACCGAGGGCATGGATCGTGACCTGCAAAATATAAAAGGCGTCGATGAAATCGAAAAGCGCAGCCACGGTTGGTTTATCCGCTGCACCGAAGACGTTCGCCATGAGGTGGTTTCGCTGGTTGATCGTAGAGGACTTCAGCTGCTCCAATTGCGCTCCGAAGACCCGACGCTGGAAGAGATCTATCTAAAATATTTTCGCGAGGCTTAAAACATGAGCGTGGTGTTCTGGAAAGAATTGGCCGATCACTTTAGTAGCCGCCGCTTCATGATTCTTCTGATCATGATCGTTCTATCGGGCCTTTGGGCGACCTATGCCACCGGACAAGCGATCCGGCAAAACACCGACACGGTGCCTTCGCAGTATGCTTTTTTGCTCCTGCTGACATCGAGCGGCGAAACACTTTTTTCCCTGACAACATTTCTCGGGTTCTTCGGTCCTTTGGTGGGGATCACGCTGGGATTTGATTCCATCAGCGGCGAGTATGCCCGTGGCACACTTAGCCGCGTGCTCTCGCAACCGATTTATCGTGATAGCCTGATCAATGGCAAATTCCTTGCCGGTCTCACGACGGTCTCAGTATTGTGGGGCTCCATCCTGCTTTTAGTTATCGGGCTCGGCATCACGCTTCTGGGTTTCCCTCCGAACCCCGAAGAGCTTTGGCGCATGTTGATATTTACCGCGGTGGGAGTGTTTTACCTGGGGTTTTGGCTAGCTCTTGCCATGCTGTTCTCTTTGTTGTTTCAGAAAACCGTGACCGCAGCTTTGGCGTCGATGGCGGTTTGGCTTTTCCTGTCTCTTTTCGTGTCAGTTATCAGCTCGGGAATAGCTGGATTGATCGTCCCCGACGCTTCAAGTCCCGAAGCGATCGCCCGGCGATCCGATGTAGAAAATATCATCGGTAGGATTTCTCCGAGCACGCTGTATTCGGAAACCGTCGGCATTTTGCTCAATCCAGCCGCTCGCGTTTTTGGTATGGCGCTGCAAAGCCAGGCGGAAGGTATTCTTCCGACACCGTTGGCTCTTAATCAGAGTTTAAGCTTAATCTGGCCACATATCACAACGATGTTCGGTTTGGTCGCGGTCTGCTTCGGCATCTCCTATATCATCTTTATGCGTGCCGAGATCAGGGCATAAACAATCCTCAGGTCAAGCATCCGGGATTAACGCTCGCCGAACTTTTGCAATAAAAAAACCTTAGTTCTCCTCCGCCATTGTCGCAGTGCTCCCTCAATCGATGTAGTTTACTATTTAATTGTTGATATATAAATAATTTCTGTTTAGTATATGAAAAAATTCTTTTGCTTAGCTCGGTTTGATAGACGGAGGATGCATGGCATACCGCGATCTTCGAGAATATGTTTCGACACTAGAAAGAAATGGCAAACTCAAGCGCGTCACAAAAGAAGTCGACAAGGACTGGGAAATTGCGGCGGTGTGCCGTCAGCTTTTTAAGAAAATCCCGCCGCACAAACGACCGGCCCTGATCTTCGAAAACGTTAAAGGTTTCAAGATTCCCGTGGTCGCAGGCGTGCTGGGCGCCTCCAGGGAGATTTACGCCCTCGGTCTTCAAACCGAATCCGTGGAAGGCATCAACCGCAAGTGGGACTACGCGCTGGGAAATCCGATTGCGCCGCGCATGGTCAAAGACGGTCCGTGCAAAGAGAACATTCTACACGGGAAAGATGTTGATATTACCAAACTCCCAGTGCCCACCTGGACCGTCGGCGAAGATCCCGGACCATTTTTCACCTCGCCTTATCTAATCACCAAAGATCCCGAAACCGGTGTGCGCAACGTCGGCACCTATCGAATGGAAGTAAAAGGCCCAAACAAAACCGGACTCCTAATCGGCAAACGCCAAGACATGGCGTGGCACATTCTAAAGAACAATGCCCAGAACAAACCCACACCGGTCGCCGTAGTCATCGGTGCCGACCCATCGATCGGTTATGTATCGGTATCGAAAATGTCCGAAGCATTGGATGAGTTTGCCGTCGCGGGGGCGTTGCGCGGCGAGCCGGTCGATCTCGTTCCCTGCGAAACCGTTCCGCTTGAAGTTCCGGCCACAGCGGAAATCGTTCTGGAGGGGGAGATCCCGCCAAACGCCGTCGAACCCGAAGGTCCGTTCGGCGAATACACGGGTTATATGGGGCCCGCTGGAAACGAGCCCTTCTTCAATATCAAGTGCATGACCTTTCGTCACAAGCCGCTCTATCAAGCCTTTATCAGTCAGATGCCGCCGTCGGAGTCGAGCTGCATCCGCGGCGTGGGCCGCGAATGGCCGTTGTTTAAACATATAAAAGATACCTTGCATATCCCGATCAAAGATCTGCGGCTCAAGGAAGCCGGTGGCAGCGGCGCCTATCTGGTCATTTCGCTCAAGAAACAGTTTGATGGGCAGGTGCGTCAACTTATGTATGGTGCCTGGTCATTGCGCACCGGCTTTGGCAAGATCACCGTCGTTGTTGACGACGATATCGATGTATGGGACGATTTCGCCGTCGATTGGGCACTCAGCTGGCATGTCCGACCCGACAAAGACATTTATATCGAGCGGGATGTTCAAGCCGTCGGTCTTGACCCCTCCCAGGCCCCCGCCGATATCGTTCAGCATCATCCGAGCCGTTACGTCGGCTCCCGCATCGCGATCGACGCGACAAGAAAGCATAAATATCCGGCGATATCACTTCCGCCCAAAGAACACTTGGATCTCGTGGCGAGTCGCTGGCAGGAGTACGGAATCGAGGACTAACTAAACGGTTCCAAACGTTCAAATCGTCAAGCACATACTCGCGAACGATTAGCTCGGCCTTTCGAAAGAACGACTGGAACGGCTTGAACTATCTGAACGGTTAGGCTTTCGAGCGCATCTTCTTCGCCGCCGCCATGATCGACTCGATGATTTTCTTATAGCCGGTGCAGCGGCAAAGGTTGCCATGCATGAAATGTTTTAGCTGTTGTTCTGTAGGATTTGGAATTTCGTCGAGTAAAGCTTTTGCTGCCAAGATCATACCTGGCGTACAAAAGCCGCACTGAAAGCCGCCATGTTCAATGAACGCTTGCTGGAGAGGATGGAGCTTGCCATTTTCGGCGAGGCCTTCAATCGTTAATACCGACCGTCCGCGAACCTCGAAGGCGAGCGTTGTGCAGGCGCTCACCGGCCGGCCATCCACCAGCAGCGTACAGGCTCCGCAGACTTCAACATCGCAAGACCGCTTCACTCCGGTAAGGCCGAGTCGGTCCCGCACGACATCGATCAGCAACTCATGGGGTTCCACTTCGATCTCTTGTGAGCGTCCATTTAACGTGAACGACACTGGGATGAACTGCGCATCGTGTTGCCTTGACATTGCTTTGGACATGCCTGTCTCCGAATCCGTACCAGTCGCCCGACGTCAGCTCACCAGACTCTGAAAAGCGCGCTTCAACAGCACGCCCACGATATGCTCTTTATATTCCTGGGAGCCGTGCAGATCACTGATTGCTTCAGCCGCACGACCCGCGATGACACCCGCGGCGGGCAGATTTTGCATCGCCTCCTGGGTGCTTTTCCCATCGAGCAGAGCTTCGGCTTCGGCGACGCGTCGGGGCGCCGGCCCGGCACAGCCCACGGCGATCTTCGTGTCACTTATGCTTCTGGCGTTTACGGTCAGCGCCAGCGCGACCCCAACGCTCGGTCTCTCGAGATAGCCAAACTTCAAATAAGCGCTCCTGGAGTTTGTCCCCGGAGTCGGAATTCGAATTTCTGTGAGCACTTCATCCGCTTCGAGTGACGTTTCGAATGCATCGACAAAGAATTCTTCCGCGGTAATCTCTCGTTTGAAAGACGACTTCTCGGCAACCATCTTTGCGCCCAGGGCCATCAACAGCGTGCCGGGATCGGCGTGGGGCTCGGCAAAGCAAAGATTGCCACCGATGGTGCCCACTTGCCGCACTCGAACATTGGCGACATTTTGCTCCAGTTTGACCAGCGCCGGCAGTCTTTGCTGCAGGGCTGACGATGTTTCCACCTGGCGGTGAGTACACAGCGCGCCAATCCTAATCGTGCCATTCTCGATGACGACGTCGCTTAGTCCTTTGACTCCTTTGACATTGATCAGCCGCTCATATCGAACTAATCCCTCTTTCATGGCTAACAGAAGCTCGGTACCGCCGGCATAAATCTTCGCGCTGTCACCGAACCGCCCGAGCAGCTCGGAAACTTCCGCGACGCTTTCCGGTTCTTCCAAGCGGAACCTTCGCAGCATCTTATGAGGCTCCCTCCAATTTCATCTTTACGGCCTGAGCAAATTCGTCAAGCACCTGGTCGGCTTTGCGTTTGATCATGCCGTGGCCCAACGCCGCGAGCTTTCCTAGGATGTCCACACCAGCGACAAAACCAAGAATGGTTTTATCGTCTTGTGTGCGCAGGCTTACGTCGAGATCCACTTTCATTCGGCTGCCGATCTTGTTGTCCGCTCCCGAAGCTTGCGCTTTGATGCGGCTTAGTTCTTCCCGTTCGATAACTTCGATAGTCGTGGGGAACTCCACTTTAAACGGACCCACTTTTTCTACCATGGTTGCGGTGTATCGCTTGCCCTCTTCGATGGTTTTCGCGTCTTTACAGCCCGGCACACACGAGATGAAGCGATCGATGTCCCAGATGAACTGCCACACTTTTTCCCGAGGGGCACTGATTTCTACTTCCTTTTGAAATTGCAAAGATGACTCTCCTAGCTCAGTTGTAATTTTCTGCTATCAGAAGCGTGCGAAACGCGCAAGCAAAACGCGCTCATTTCACTGCCCGGAGGTCAAGGTCAATGCGTTGGTCGCTCTGTCGCAGTTTCCCAAGATACCCGGGCAAAATAATGATGTGACGATCGTGGTTCGCCGCGCTGCGTTGGCAGACCTTATGCCGGACCGGTAACGTCGGTGATGTCCTTGAGCTCTTTGTTGAGGTAAGTCTTGAGTTTTTTCTTGACCCGTTCCTCGATTTGTCGAACCCGCTCCCGACTGATGCCGTATTTTTCGCCGATTTCTCGAAGCGTTACCGGGTCCTCGGTTAAGAGCCTTTCGCGATAGATCACTAGCTCTTTATCTTTGAGGTTTTTGGCAAATTGCTCCATTTTGAGCCGCAACAGCTCGCGATATTGGGCGTCAGCGAATTGTTCTTCTGGGGACTGCTTATTGTCCTGCAGAAAATTTAGCAGCGTCGCTTCATCGTCGTCGCCGATCGGTACGTCAACGGACAGATCGCGGCTGCCAAGCCGTTGCTCCATTTCTACAACTTCGTCTTCTTTGACATGCAAGCGCTGGGCAAGCAACTTGGGCCCTGGCATCAATCCTTCAGCTTCGATCTTTTCTTTTTCCTTTTGCAAGTTGAAGAACAGTTTTCGCTGTGCTTGGGTGGTGCCGATCTTCACCATGCGCCAATCGTTCATGATATATCGGATCATGTACGCGCGGATCCACCACACGGCGTAGGACGGAAAACGAACGCCACGATAAGGATCGAAATTCTTCACGGCCTCCATGAGTCCCATATTGCCCTCTTGGATAAGGTCAAGCAGGTTCTTGAAGGCTTTCTGATACTCTCGCGCGATCATCACGACCAACCGGAGATTCGACGTGACCAATTTGTATGCGGCTTTCACATCTCCATATTCTTTGTACTGAACCGCGAGCTGATGCTCTTCATCGCGGCCAAGCAGCGGGAAGCGCCGGATTTCTGTGAGATAACGCTGGAGCGGATCGAAAGGAACAAGAGCCTTGTCTCTCGCACCTCCCTCCGACGTTTCAACGATTTTCCGAAGGTCAACCTCGGAATACGGAAAGTTTAGTTCGGTGTTTTTGTCGTCTTCGGCCATGAGCGGTTCGAAATCCTCGCTACCAAAAGGCTGGTATCACGGGGGACTGGCGGGCCCTTCAAAATGATCGAATCTAGGAACTGCGCGCGATCAAAATCAGAAATGCCGGATCAAGCGCGAGCGGAAGCGTAACAGCCGTTAAGATTGATTTGAAACTTTTCTTACCTTGCCATCAGCTATTTCGCGAAGTGCGACGACGACTTCACGGTTATCTGATTCGATCAAAGGCTTGGCCCCTTTGAATAACTGTCTCGCTCGCTTCGACGCAAGCATAACCAATTCAAAGCGGTTGGCAACCTTCTGCAGGCAATCTTCGACGGTAATGCGTGACATTAAAGGCTCCTCAGTAAGTGTGCGAAGATTCAATCAGATTTTTCGAGAGGAGTCAATGTCGCGGCGTCGAGCAGAAGGCCGCATAGCGGGGCAGCAGGACAAGCTCGCCGCGGAATCGGACAAACTGATTGGATCAGAGACTGCGATGAAACCGGAGATTCAACGGGGTATTAGTAAGTGGCGTTTAGTGCTCGGTTTGTTTGCACGCCTTGGTTTTGGCAAATGCCATGTCGAGAGCAAGACCAGTGACGACTGCATGCCACGCTTCATCTTCGGAAATCCCGCGTCCCTTGATCGAACGCCAAAGGTAGATGATTTCCTCTTCCGTCACGCTTTCGAAAAGGTCCTGATCATACTCTTTGTCTAAGATTGAATTCGTGTTCATTGGCATCATATCTCAACCGCCTCTCCCGTGTTGTTACATATCACTGTAGCAAGGTGGGTGCCACGTGCTTAACCTACCGAAATTTCTGCGCTTCATTATTTCGCCAGCCGCCGGAATGTCAGCAATTTGAGCAAACTTGTCGAGACAGACGCCAAAAATGGCGGGAGGGGGAGGAAATTTCCTTCAAAAGACGGCCTAGTCAATGACACCAATGGCCGAAATTTCGATCATACAATCAGGATTATACAGGCGATTTACTTCCACCAACGTAATCGCCGGAAAATGCTTTCCGAATACTTCGCGATAAGCGATGCCCAATGGCTTTTTATTATCCCAATAGGCGGCCAAATTCGTTATATAAATAGTCAGTACCGCGTACTGGCTCGGACGCCCCCCGACAGCCTCTATCGCAGTTTTCAAATTCCGCATAACCTGCGCAAACTGTGCAACAAAATCTCCCTTACCGACGACTTGTCCTTGGTCATCGAAGGGTGCCTGGCCGGCGACGTGAACCAATTTTCCACCGGAAATCTTTGCGACGTGGGAATATCCGACCGGTGCTTCCAATCCCCTGGGGTTTACGAGCTCAAATGGCATTTCGACTATCTCCTATTTCATCCGTCGCTCCGGTGATCGCCGGACTCCAAAATTTGATGAAGCTTTTGATCTCCCCGACAATGTCGTCCGACGCTGACACGTAAGGCAAGATAACTCTTGTCGCTCCCGCTTCAGCGTATGGCCCGATTTGTTCGATCACTTCCGCAGCCGATGTAGCAGCGATCAGCGGTAATGAACTAAACATACGGTCTGTAACTAACCTACGCGCTGCATGGAATCCGCCGGATTTCCAAGCTGCCCGCATTGACTCAACTTCGGCTGCAAACCCCATGCGTCCCAACAGGTCGCGGTAGTAATCCGCCAATGCATAGTACGTAAGCGCGTGACTCAATGCATCCTGCGCGACAGCGTAGCTTGGCGCAATCGAGCAACGAATCTTGCAAATGATCTCCATCTTCGCAGGATCTTTACCTGCGTCCAGTGCGCCCGCTCTCACTTCTTGGCTGATTCGACGAATTTCCCTCGGATTCGCCATATTAATCAAAACTCCGTCGGCGATCTTGCCTGCCAATCGAGTCATCTTCGGACCAAATGCGGCTAGATAAACGGGGATCTTTCGACCGGAGGGTTTGAAAGCCATTTTGAAATTCTGCGCGGTAAAGTATTTGCCTTCAAAGTTGAGTTTCTCACCGCGCATCGCCGCGTAGACGATGTCAACATATTCCTGAACGCGACCAAGCGGATGGTCGAGAATCTGCCCGTGCCATTTGGCAATGGTCGGATTCGACGAGCCGATTCCAAGTAAAAAGCGGCCTGACGACAGCTCGTCCAAGCCAACAGCTTGGAGCGCCAGCGTTGCCGGTGTGCGGCCCAGGATATGATAGACAGCCGAGCCTATCTTTAGCCGAGTTGTGACCGCAGCGATACTGGCGAGCATCACGGTAGGATCTTTATTGTTGGCCTCCCCGCCCCAGGCGCAGTCGAACCCGTGTGCCTCAGCGAGCCGGGCGAGCTCTGGAATCGCGTCCATCGGCAGTTGGGCTCCCGAGTTGAACTCAATGTCGATTTTCATATCTTACGGTTAATTGGCTGGCGAATTTTAATCGTAACTGGCGGGCAAATGGCGTTTGAGAATTTCTATCCCTGCGGTCTTTTCGACATGGCGGATGAAACGGTACTTATTCTCCACCTCATCGATCGGGTAAGGCGGTACTTCAGTGCGCTCCGTAGAGACCTTAGCACCGATGAAACATAATTCATGAGCGTTCAGTGCCACAGCGACCGCTTTTGCGAAGTCGTCGAGAGCATTTGCCCAAAGCGCATTCTTGATACCCGCGGCCAGCGCAACGCTGACGAGATCCGTGCCGGCGCCAGTGGCGGTTTTCTTGCTGCCGGAAGCTTCGTAGACCTCGTTATCGAAAACAATATGGATAAGGTTTTTCGGCCGCATATGGGCAATCGTCGCGAGGGACGAAAGATTCATCAGCAA
Organism: Binatia bacterium; assembly: GCA_036505755.1. Lineage (GTDB taxonomy): Bacteria > Desulfobacterota > Binatia > UBA9968 > UBA9968 > DP-20. The sequence continues at coordinate 15,848 of DASXSW010000481.1, forward strand.
AGATCCATCGCCGTCCAGTGCTATCACCTTGCGATCGGGTAGGCCAAGCGCCATACCAAGCGCGATCGAAGAACAAAGTCCAAGTGTACGCACGCGGAAATTACCGTCGCCGGGCCTCAGATAATTCCATTCTAGAGTCATTGCGCCGGCGGAGCTCACAATCAGCGCCTCGTTGGCCACCTCTGCAAGCGCCGTCAAACAGTCGAATCTCTTCATCGATATTACGCCATGATAGATTAAGGGACTTGGATTGGCGACATCGCATTAAGACAACTGGAGCGACGGCCGCCGTCCAAGCACTTCCTTGGTTAACAGCAACGCCACTGGCCGTTTTGAATCGTCGGCTAAAATTTCTGCTCGCTTGATTAGCTCCGGCGCACCGCCGGTATCACGCATGACGTAATATCGAACACCGAGAGCCTGCAGCACCGGTTCCGTCATGCTGCCCGTGGTGCTGAAAGTCCGATCGCCGATATCGCCGGCGTAGTAGATCAAGAGCAATATGGGGATTTGGTATTGCAGCGAAGTGCTGACGATCGCATTAGTGCTGTTGAAGAAACCGCCGTTTTGCATGATTGCCGCGCACTTCTTTCCCACCAAGTATGCGCCGGCACAAATCCCGATTCCCTCTTCTTCTCGGCAAACAGGCACATGAATGAAATCGCGATCTTCCTCAACCTCGCGCAGCAAGTCTGCAAGGTTTATATCGGGTAGCGTCGCGACGAAATTGATTCCTGCGCGCTTTAGTCCGTCAACAATCGTTTTCGCTGCTTCGGCCGAGTTCAATCGCTGCTCGCGTCCGGTGTCATGAATCCGCTTAACATCAATATGCAGCTAGATCAAGGCGGATTTCTTTGTGCTCAGGCTTTGCCTTTCGGCAAAATCTTAGTATAAATGGCGCAAGAAAATTGATGAAAGAGAAAGGAGAATGACAGTGCTAAAATTGTATGATTTCAAATCCTCGCCCAACTGCCAGCGCGTCAAGGTCGTATTGGCAGAGAAGAATTTGCCCTATGAGATCGTGCCCATTGATTTGCGTAAACAGGAGCAAAAGACACCGGAATATCTCAAGCTGAATCCGTACGGCAAAGTTCCGGTGCTGACCGATGACACCACGGTGCTGTATGAATCCTTGGTTATCAATGAGTACCTGGAAGAAAAGTACCCCAATCCACCGCTCATGCCCAAGGACCTGGGCAGAAAAGCCAAGGCAAGGATCTTGGTCGATTACGGCATGGCTCATTTTGACAGCCCCTACCAAAAGCTCAGAATGGAGCTTACGAAGGATCCAAAGGAACAAAACCAGCAAGTGATCGATAGCGCAAAAAGCGACTTGAAAAAGCTTCTACAACGCTTTGAAAACGAGATCGGCGATCAACAGTATTTGATGGGCGATTTCTCGTTGGTCGATGCCGACTTGATTCCCCGCTTCACCAGATTGGAAGGATTCGGTATCTTACCGGATCCATCGCTGCCCCGCCTCGGCAAGTACATGGAAAGAATGAAAGCGCGCCCGTCGGTGAAAGCGATTCTCTAAGCTGTCGAACCCATCTCTCTTCGATCGTTCGGTCTTGAGATTCTATGGAGTTGCCGAAAAGCGGGTTTCTACCGACCGGCTTTTCGGCGCTCCTTCGCCCAGTCATTCATCTGCTCGATAAAGGCTCGTTGCCAAAATATCACGGCGAACTGGCGATCGCCGGCCTCAAGAATCGGGTCCAAGTACGCTGGGATCGCTTCGCTATCCCGCATGTTTTTGCCGCCAACGAACGTGATTTATTTCTCGCCCAAGGATTTCTGCACGCGCAGGAGAGACTTTGGCAGATGGAAATGAGTCGGCGGCTCTTTAGCGGTCGGATGGCTGAGATCTTCGGCGACTTTTCGCTTCCATGGCGAGATCTGTCGACGCAATTTCGCGGACGCTCTTGCGCTGATTTCGATTACTTTCTCAGGCTTCTCGGTATCCGCGCTGCCGCCGTGGCTTCGCTTGATGTTCTCCCCGAACAAGATCGGCTCCGTTTGCGCGCCTATTGTGACGGTGTCAATCACTATATCGAGCAGTGCGCGCGCAAGTTACCCTGGGAATTTCGTCTGCTCCGTCACGAACCCGAACTGTGGCGCGCGGAAGATACCTTGACCATCGGCAAAGGTCTCGGCTTTTTGCTTTCGACAGCGCTTTTTACGCGTCTCAATCTGATCGCCATTGCCGAACGGTTGAAAGACGAACCGGAGAAGCTCCGGACGCTCTACCCGTCTTACCCTGATGACGGGCCCACCATCACCCGTTCGATTAGGGATCAAATGAGCGGTCTTTGGCAATTCGCCAGCGGCTTGCTTGCGGCCACTGATTGGCATCCCGCCGGCAACGGCAGCAACAATTGGGCGATCGCGCCGAGCCGCTCGACCTCCGGCAGCGCGATTCTGTGCAACGATCCTCACCTCAGAATGACCCTGCCGTCGATTTGGTATCTGATGCATTTGAAACACGACACCAGCACGGCCGAGCAAGGCGGCTACGAAGTTTGGGGCGCATCAATTCCGGGTATTCCCTACATTCAATTGGGCCACAACCGCTGCATTGCATGGGGTATGACGGCGGCCGTGTGCGACGATGTCGAGATCTATCGAGAGAAAGTACATCCACTGGAGCCCGACTGCTACCTGGTTGGCTATAGGTGGCGGAAGTTTAAAACGCGTCGGGAACTGATCGGGATCAGGCGAGGGCGACAGCTCGAAAGAATAGTGCGGTGGAGCCGCCACGGTCCGATCATCGGTGATTTTAGCGGAGCGCAAAACAGCCGCGAAGTATTGTCGATCCGCTGGACAGCCCATGAGCCAAGCCGAGAATCGGTCGGCCTCTATGAAATCAACCGCGCGCGCGACTGGCGGGAGTTCCAAGATGGTCTTCGCCATCATAGCTCACCAAGTTTGAATTTTATTTACGCGGACCGCGACGGCAATATCGGCTACACTCTTGCCGGAAAAATACCGCGGCGCCCCGAAGTCCCTTCATTGCTTCCGGTGGAAGGCTGGAATGAACGGAATGACTGGAGCGATTATATTTCCTTTGAGGAACTGCCCCGTATCTATAACCCGCCAGATGGTGCCGTTGCGACGGCAAATAACCGTGTCGCGGATTCAGGCTATCCTTACCTATCCCATTTCTTTGAGCCGCCCCATCGTATCCGGCGTATTCGTCAGCTCTTGGGAGAGCGTGAAAAATTCTCCGCCAACGAGATGGCAGCGATGCAGCTCGACAACATTTCTCTCCATGCCATAGGCCTGATCGACCAACTCAAAACTGAACTAACTCAAATACCAAACGAGTTCTCGACGGTCAAAACCGCCGCCGAGCGGCTACTCTTTTGGGATGGTCGTTGTGGCGAAGCGAGCGTCGAGGCGGCGATCTTTCACGTGTTTCATCATCGGCTGCTGGTAAACCTGCTAAGCCCCACACTAGGGGAAGAACTCTTCACTGCCTACGTTGAGATTTTGAACCAATGTATCGTGCCGACCGATCGCATATTGAACGATCCCAACTCGGTTTGGTTCATTTACCGGTCCAGATACGAACTTGTTGCCGTGTCGTTGCGTGAGGCCTGTCTTGAGCTTCAAGAAACCCTTGGTGGAAAGCTAGAGGAATGGCATTGGGGCAAAATTCACAAGTTGCATCTGAACCATGCGTTAGGACGCTTAGATTTCCTGAAGCCCCTGGTGAGCGTGGGGCCGATGTCAATGCCAGGTGACGGCATGACGATCAATCTCGGCTTTTATCGGCATTCGAACCCGTATGCTCAAACTGTCGGCGCTTCCTTGAGATTCATTATCGATCTTGGAAATTGGCAAGACTCCGGCTTTATACTTCCTTCCGGACAGTCCGGCCATCCGCTGTCAGTCCATTATGCGGATCAAACGGATTTTTGGCTAAATGGAAAAAGAATATCACTTGCTGCGGTACCTGGAGACGAAAACCTAGACAACACCGGCCTGATTCTTAAACCGGTTTAGCGTGGTATTGCGTTCGGGTGCGCTTGCAGCTAGAAACCTTACGGTAGCTCATACGAGACAATGCAAATCGATGCCGATCAAATTGCTGATCGCTGACGACGAACGACTGTTTCGTCAGAGTCTAAAGATCCTGCTCGAGTCCGGCACGGATATTAAAGTCGTGGCGGACGCGGCAAACGGCCAGGAAGCGGTCACAGGCGCACGCGAGACCGAACCCGATTTGGCGTTGTTAGACGTCGATATGCCGAAGATGGACGGGATCAAAGCAGCTCGACTGATCGGCGCGGTTTCGCCAAGGACTAAAATTCTCATGCTCTCGGTCCACCATGAGGACGATAAAATTCGCGCGGCGATCCGCGCTGGTGCGATGGGCTATATTTTAAAGGATACGGATCGTTCCGATTTTATTAACATTATCCGGCAAGCTCATGCTGGCAAGACCTCGTCCTCGCCGTATCTTGCGCACCTTGCCCTAGAACAAACCTCGACCCGGAAACCAGATTCAAAGCCGGTACGCATTAGCCAATTTGCCGACCGATTCGGCCTAACCGAGCTAGAGCTTAAGATCCTTCGCCTGGTTTCAGAGGGACTGAGCAACGAGGAGATAAGCGAGATTACTCGCCTCGCCCGCGAGACCATCAAAGGGCACTTAAAGTCCCTTTTCCGCAAACTGGATGTCAAGAACCGAACTGAGGCAGCCGTCCTGGCAGTCCGCGAAGGGCTTGAATAACCCCATTGGGGGGTAACCCCAGCTCCCCGTTCTGGGGGATTGACAGTGCCGGAAATCTAAGGGATAAAGCAACAACTTTTGGAATAAACTCTCCCGAAACGCGTCTAAATGAAAAGGAGAAAACCATGAAGACGAACCGAAGGATATTCTCGGTCCTCTCAGCAGCTTTCTCATTTATACTTGTACCGGCGGGATTCGCCCTGGCACTAGGGGTCGGCGACAAAGCGCCAGACTTCGAGCTCGACAGCACGAAGGGTGGCAAAGTAAAACTGAGCAGCCTCAAAGGCAAAAATGTCCTGATCAACTTCTACGTGCTCGACTTCAGCCCGACTTGAATCAAAGACTTGCAGGCGTCCGGTTCGGACAATTACTCCATGTTTCAAGCCGAAAACACCGAGGTCGTAGGCATCAGCGCCAACGCGCCTTTCTCGCAGAAAGCTTTTGCGGATTTCGCTAAAATTAATTACCCGTTGCTGAGCGATCGGGAGGGCAAGGTGATGCAGGCGTATGGCGTCTATGACGAGCCGAGACGAATCGCCAAACGCTCCTACGTAATCATCGACAAAGAGGGGGTGATCCGTTACCTGGACATTCGTCCAAGCAACACCGAAAAAGATTTGCTAACCACGGAGCAATTGTTAGACGCGGTCAAGAAGGTTAATAAAGGCAGTTAACAAGCGGAGCAAAATCAGAAAGGAGATAACAGGACATGGTAAAAAAATTCTTAGCGGGCGCAGTATTCAGCTTCGTGACTTTGGTGGTCTCTGCTCAGGCTTTCGCCCAGGCGGACGTCATTGAGAAACGGCAAGACGCCATGAAAGGTAACAGTGCCAATGCTAAGGCGATTAAAGCGGCGGTCGAGTCCAAGGACTACGCCACGGTAGAGGTGAAAGCCAAAGACATCATGGGCACAGCGGATAAAATCCCTAGCCTTTTCCCAAAGGGTAGCACGACTGGGAAGACCAAGGCAAAACCGGAGATCTGGGAAAAATCCGAGGATTTCGGCAAGGCGGCAAAGAATCTTAGCAAAGCCGCGGGCGAGCTCGCTGCTGCGGCGAAATCAGGCGATGATGCCGCAGTAGGCACGAAGGTTAAGGCTTTGGGTGATGCCTGCGGCGCGTGCCACAAACAGTTTCGCGCGGAGAAATACGCCGAATAGGCGCTTCGAAAATATTATAGACATTGCAGTGGGAAGCCCCGGCCGATGGCTGGGGCTTTCTTGTTTCTGCTGCGACCCTTTTGTAATATCACTTCAAGTTCACTTTGAGGTGCGGTCGATGCTTGTGGAGAAGACCTTCTTTGTTGCGCTTGCCTTGTTCCTGTCCCAGCAATCGTTTCAGCCGTTCGCTTGGAGCCAAACAACCCGCCTGAATGTCGGTTACAGCGCGGCCAGCGCGGATCAATTGCCCGCGTGGGTTGCCAAAGAAACTGGACTCTTTGCCAAGAACGGTCTCGACGTTCAGTTGATATTTTTTACCGGCGGGACCACGGCGATTCTAGCGCTCGTGTCGGGCGATGTGCCGATTACGCAGGTCTCTGGACCCGGGCTCGTCAACAGCGCATTCGCGGGATCAGACGCGGTTTTTGTCGCGGCCGGTATCACGTCGCTAAATTATGTGCTGATGGGGAAGCCCGGCATCAAATCCGCCGAACAGCTTAAAGGCGGCACGGTTGCCATCAGCCGATTCGGTTCCGCCACGGATACTATCGCGCGATTTGCTTTGCGAAGGGTCGGTATGACACCGGGAAAGGATGTGACGCTCGTACAAGTCGGCAGCGGCCCCGAGCGTTTGAGCGCGGCGTTGACCGGCAGGGTCACCGCTGCAGTGATCAATCCGCCGTCCAGTTTTATCGCGGAAAAGAAGGGATTGGCGGTCATCGCGGATGTCGCGCAAATGGGCTTGGTGTTTCAACATACGGGCGCTGCAACAACCCGCAAATTTATCAAGGAACATGCCGACACGGTACGCAGGTACGTGCGCGCACACGTCGAAGCGGTACACAAAATGTGGACCGACAAAGAAGCCACAATTAAGGCCCTCGGACGCTATATGGGCAGCGGTCTGGACCGCGAGATTTTGCAGAAGAGCTACGAAAATGTGATGACCGAAGCATTCTATCAAAAAAAACAATACCCGAGCCTCGAGGGACTCAAAACCGTGCTTGATGACGCAGCTGAGCGTGACCCGCGAGCTAAGACCGCCAAACCCGAGCAGTTCGTCGACATGACGTTCATCCGTGAGCTCGACCAGAGCGGCTTTATCGAGGGTCTTTACAAAAAGAAGTAGAGAGGCTCGCCCCTACCCTAATCATGTTGAGCGCGCAACGAGGTGACGCAGCAACTCCCGAACTAGAAACTTGGGCAAAACAGATCGCAGAGCGTGCCGATCCCGCGGTCGCCGTCACGGTAGAGTTCGATTCGGACTCGAACACCTTCGTCCTACGGCTGGTCAAAGGCGCTCGCGTCCTGATTTTTCGCCTTTCCCAAAGCCAAGTGCATACCGACGGGCGCGAGGCGGAGTGCGAGCGCACGCTGAATCGAAAAATTAAAGATTTGTGGAATCTGATTTAGCGCCGCGTGGCAAATCAGACTGAGGCTAAGCGAGGCGCATCAGGTGTAGGGGCAGGTTTCAAACCTGCCCCTACGAAATTACGGGTTTACTAAAAGCCTTTGTGAAGCAGTTTGGCCGCATCTTTAGCGAAGTAAGTAAGGATCATGTCGGCGCCGGCGCGGCGGATCGCATATAACACTTCCATCATGATCCGCTGTTCGTCGATCCAACCATTCTGACCAGCGGCTTTGATCATGGAATATTCGCCGCTGACGTTGTAAGCCGCCACGGGATAGCCAAACTTCTGCTTGACTCGATAGATAATGTCGAGGTAGGCCATCGCCGGCTTGACCATGACAATGTCCGCACCTTCGCGAATATCCATTTCAACTTCCCGTAACGCTTCGTCGGAGTTCGCCGGGTCCATTTGGTAGGAGCGACGGTCGCCGAATTGCGGCGTCGATTCGGCAGCCTCGCGAAACGGCCCGTAAAAACCAGAAGCGTATTTCGCCGCGTAAGCCATAATAGGCGTGTGGGTA
>DASXSW010000482.1:0-3712 GCA_036505755.1 Binatia bacterium
GTTGGCCATGGCGTCGGTGGAGACGCCCAGCCGTCGGTAACCCTGTTGCATCAAGAGGAAATCTTCCGGTTGACCGAGCGGCACGGCGTCGCATTCGCCTTTTCTGAGGCAATCGGCCCGCGCCGGCGTGCCGACCAGCTCTTTGACCTTGAAGTCGCCTTCCCTGATATTGTTCATGGCCATGAGTTTGCGGGTTGAAATCGATATCGTATCGACGGCTAGAGAAAGGCCGACGGTTTTGCCTTTTAGGTCGGCGAAACTCTTGATCTCAGGTTTTACGATCAAGCTGTAGATCGGCGTTGCCGTCTCGCCGAGAATGGCGACGTTGTCGGAGCCCCTGAGTACGTCCTGAATTAAGTAAGGAGTCGCCGTGCGCGTGATATCGACCGCGCCCTTATTCAGGGCGACAACCATGTTGGCGGCGCCGCCTTCGATGGGCTGCATTTCGAGATGGATGCCCTCGCGCGCGAAAAAGCTTTTGCGTTGCGCAATCGAGAACTGCAGTGAGGACACGGTTTTGATCGTTGAAGGGATCTGGCCGTAACGGAGCTCAATCGTCTGAGCCCAAACGATCTGGAACGGCGCGCTGAAAAGAACGGCGGCGGCGAATAGAGCAAGCTCCTTCATGAGGGAACTCCAAGGCTAGAAACTGGCTTCGAGTTGAGGCTTATAACCCAAGCGCGAAACTTTGTCCATGACGACTGTTGTCGCCCCGATGCTGCAAGGAAGCCGCATGTCTGGTATATGTAAGCGATGCAAATTCTCCAGGTCACGCTTTGGATGTACGCAACGGCGCTTCGGCGATCGTTGGAGTGCTTGGGTAAGAACTGGGTGGTGAGCTTTGCGCCGGTGGTCTACGGCATCGGGCTATCTATCATCGGGACGCTGGTCGCTCCCTTGGGGATTATTGGCGGTTTTCTATATTCGATCGCGAGCGCGGCATGCGCGAGTTCGGCTCTCTTCTTGATCAAGAACATGGTCGAGAGCGGCAAGACTGACGTCAATGATTTTCTTAACGGATTTACGGTTTATCTTTGGGACGTGATTACCATCGGATTCATTCTTTCGATACCTATGTGGGCGTTGGCGACGAGTTTAGCCTCACTGCCCAACGGTGCGCTGATCTATTTCCTACTGAAGCTCGGTTTGTACATCATACTGAACGCCGTGCCCGAGCTGATATACCAGAGTCGAGCTTCCGGTTTGGAACTGATTAGCGCCAGTTACAACTTCATTGTTGAAAATTGGGTCGAGTGGCTGATCCCAAATCTCATCCTATTTGCCGCAGGTTATTTCCTTCTCGACTTCGTTGGATCGCTTTTTTTCGGCATGCCCGGCTTCGTTCAACTTTTTCTCTATGCCTTTGTCCTCGGGCTGTGTTTGACTTACTTGATGACGTTTCGCGGCTTCCTTTTCGCGGAACTGTACGGCACGACCCGCCGAAGCCGAATTTACCGCTACAAGGCGCGCACGAATTAGCGCACGCGCCGTATCGCGAGCGTCAACTTGACCTGCATAGGCTCTTATGGTGTCTTGGTGAAACTCCCCAAAGCACGCAGATGAAGATTACCAGTATCAAGGGATTCGCGGATATTTTTCCCGGCGAGGTGGAAATTTGGCAGTCGGTCGAAGCGACGGCACGCCGAGTTTTCAACTCCTACAATTTTTCCGAAGTCCGCATTCCCATCCTAGAGAAAACCGAGCTGTTCAGCCGCTCGATCGGTGAGACCACCGACATCGTCGAGAAGGAAATGTACACGTTTGAAGATCGCGACAGTCGTGGCGGCGGCGATACCACCGAGACGACTAAGCTGACGCTTCGCCCCGAAGGAACCGCAGGGGTGGTGCGCGCCTATGTCGAATCCGAAATGTACAAGATCGAGCCGGTGCGTAAACTCTATTACATGGGGCCGATGTTTCGCCGCGAGCGGCCCCAGAAGGGTAGGATGCGGCAATTTCATCAGATCGGCGCCGAAGCGCTCGGGCGCAGCGATCCGTATATCGACGCGGAGATTTTGCTCCTGCTCAGCGATTTTTTTTCCGCGGTGGCTCTGACCGAGCCGTCGCTCCAAATCAACTCGCTCGGTTGTTCGGACTGCCGCCCCAAGTATCGTGAATTGCTGCTGGCGTTCTTGAAGGGGCGCGAAAATTTACTCTGCGAGAATTGCCGCCGTCGCATCGATCGTAATCCGCTGCGGGCTCTGGACTGCAAAGAACCCGGTTGCATCGAAGCGACGAAAGACGCGCCGTCGATTCTCGACTCTCTCTGCGCCGCTTGTCGCGAGCACTTTGAAACCGTGCAGCGCCTGCTGCGGCAAACCGGCGTCGGATTCACGCTTAACCCACGTATGGTGCGCGGTCTCGATTACTATTGTCGCACGACCTTCGAATGGACGACTACCCGGCTCGGTTCGCAGAGCGCGGTTGCGGCTGGCGGACGCTACGACGGCTTGGTGCAAGAGCTTGGCGGTCCGGCGATTCCGGGCGTGGGCTTTGCGATGGGCGTCGAGCGACTGACAATGTTGCTGCGCTTGCAGGAAGGCGCAATGGCCAAGGGCCCGGAATTGTTCGTCGTTTGGGTCGGCGAGAAAGCGCGCGATTGGGCTTTTCCCATTGTTCATCGCCTGAGACAGAAAGGCATAGCTGTCGAAATGGAAGGAGAGGCGCGAAGCTTGAAAAGCCAGATGCGCCGAGCCGACAAGTTCAAAGCAGTTTCAGTTTTGATCGTCGGCGACGACGAACTGGCAAACGGCAGAGCGGTATTGCGCGACATGGCGACAAAACAACAACAAGAGATCGGTTTGGATCGCATCGAGACTGAACTGATGGCGAGGAAGGCAAGTTGATGGCGACGGAGCGCGTATTTAACGACCAGCTGGGCGACTGGAAACGCACTTGCTACTGTGGCGAACCGCGGGCGGAGTCAGTGGGGGCGGAAATGACTTTAGCCGGCTGGGTGCATAGCCGGCGGGATCACGGTGGCGTTATATTCGTCGACCTGCGGGACCGCAAGGGCCTATGCCAAATCGTCTTCAATCCGGAAATCGATGTATTGGCCCATGAGAAGGCAGGGCAAATTCGCTCCGAAGACGTGATCGCCGTGCGCGGCGTCTTGTCCAAGAGGTCGCCGGAAACGATCAATGCCGATCTCGCGACGGGCGAGGTGGAGCTTGTCTGCCGAGAGCTTCGCTTGCTCAACGCCTCGCAGGTGCCGCCGTTTAATATCGATGACGAGACCGAGGCCAACGAAAACACCCGGCTCAAATATCGCTATCTCGACCTGCGGCGGCCGCAAAGCTTGCGCCACCTATTGCTGCGCTATCGTATGACCAAGCTGATCCGCGACTATCTGGATGGTCTAGGATTTATCGACGTCGAGACTCCGGTCTTGACCAAGAGCACGCCGGAAGGCGCCCGGGACTATCTAGTTCCTAGTCGCATCTACCACGGCAAGTTCTACGCGCTGCCGCAGTCGCCGCAGCTGTTCAAGCAGATTCTCATGGTCGGCGGGCTCGACCGATATTTCCAAATCGTCAAGTGTTTCCGCGATGAAGATTTGCGCGCCGATCGCCAGCCCGAGTTTACCCAACTCGATATGGAGATGTCGTTCGTCCAACCAGGCGATGTGATGCAGGTAGTCGAGGGAATGATTTGCTTGTTGTTCAAAGAACTTATGGGCATCGAGCTCAACTGGCCCTTTATCAAGCTGACG
>DASXSW010000483.1:0-2698 GCA_036505755.1 Binatia bacterium
GTCTATCATCAATACGTCATAGAAACCCCCCACCGTGATGAACTCAGGCAATTCCTCGCGGCAAGAGGAGTCGGCACGGGGATCTATTATCCTTTGCCTCTTCATAAACATGAAGCATGGATAGCCCGCGGCCTGCAGCCATATTCACTGCCGGAATCGGAACGGTACGCGAGTCAAAATATCGCCCTGCCTATGTTTGCCGAACTAACCGACGACGAAGTCGATTATGTGATCAGCGCCGTGAGAGATTTTTTTTCCGCGCGCGACTACTAGGTCCGTGTCAGGAATCAAGATCTCGGTCGTCGCGCCAATGCATAACGAAGAAGGAAACGTTGTGCCGTTGTACGAGGATATCAGCAGAGTCTTAACTCGCCTGGAGCAACCGTACGAGATCATTTTTGTTAACGATCTAAGCGCGGACGGCACGCTCGCAAGCATGAAAACGATTCAAAACCGCGACCCTCACTTTCATTTTGTCGATCTGGAAACCAACGTCGGAGAAAATTGGGCTTTGCTGGCGGGAGTTTCCAAAGCCCGCGGCGAAGTGCTGGTGACCATCGATGGGGATTATCAAAACGATCCTGCTTACATCCCGGCGCTGCTCGAAGAGCTATCTAACGGCTATCGCGTAGTCTCGGGCCGGCGACGCCAACGCGTCGACAAGCTTTGGAGCCGGCTGCTGCCTTCACAGATCGCCAACGGTCTGATCCGATTCGTTAGCGGAGTACCGGTCCACGATTGCGGCTGCGGCCTCAAGGCCTACCGCCGCGAAGTGCTGGACGGGAAATTCGTGCCCGAGGGCTTCATGAATCGTTTCTCGCCTGCCGCCCTCGGCGTCCGGCCGCACGAATTCGCTGAAGTCGAAGTCGTTGACCGGCCGAGAATTTCGGGTCAGTCCCACTACGGACTCAATCGAGTTTTTTTTGTCCTCAGAGATCTTGCCGCGCTGCCCTTCGCCGTGCGCGGACCGGCGCGTTGGATCGGGCGTTTTCGTCTGCTGAAATGGTTTTCTCTGGCGGTCGCCGTGCTGCTAGCGATTACTGGCCGGTGGGGTCTCGGCGCAGCCGCGCTTTTGTTGGCGCTGATCGCGTTTTCGAATGTTTGGAATCTTGACCGGTTTATCAGGGCACAAACGGATCCTGAATTCCGCATCAAAGAATACAGGTGAAGTCATGCAGACCAAAGTTTCCGTCGCGCTCGTCGGCGCCGGCTACTGGGGAAAAAAGTTGCTGCGGAAGTTTGTTGAAAACGCTGAAACCTTGGTGAAAGCCGTCTGCGATATCCATCCGGCCCATCACGCCGAGATCAACCAGACCTACCCTGATATTCCTACGACGACCTCCTTCGACGATATTCTCTCTGACCCTGACATCGCGGCTGTCATCCTGGCGACGCCGCTGGCGACGCATTTTTCGTTGGCGCGCAGAGCTATCGAAGCGGGCAAACATATGTGGATCGAAAAGCCGCTGGCGCTCCGCGTGCAGGAAGGACGGGAGCTCGTCGGCCTGAGCCAATCAAGGGGAACGGCTCTGTTTGTCGATCACACTTTCCTTTACGACCCGGCGATCCGGAAAATTCGCGACCTTATTGCCCATGGCGAGCTCGGTCATGTTCACCATATTTATTCGCAGCGGCTTAATTTAGGACGGATCAAGCGCGATTCCAACGTATGGTGGAATTCTGCGCCGCACGATGTGTCTATTCTGTTGTACCTTTTGGAAAGTGCGCCGCGGAGCATCGCTCTACGCGGGTATCGTTATCTGCAATCGAATTTAGAAGATCTCAATATGGCAGTTCTCGAGATGTCCGATGGCGCGTCGGCGTTCATTTATCACAACTGGCTTTTCCCCGAGAACACTGCGAGGCTTACTGCGATCGGCAGCAAAAGAATGCTGGTCTATGAGGGAAAATTCGAAAAGCGTGCGGTGACCTTGTATGACTACGTCGTTGGGGAACGCTCGAACGAAGTCGATTTGCAGTACCCACCGACGACTATTCCTTCGAAGATCATCGCTGAACGCACGCTATCAGGCTTAACCGCTGAAGAGCCGTTGGCGCTTGCTGTAGACGATTTTCTGGCTAGCATCCGCCAGGGTCACCCGCCTGTCTCAGATGGCGCCTTCTCCTTGCGCGTTCTCGAAGTGCTGGAAGCCGGCGAGAAGTCACTGCGTTCCGGCGGGGCGAAAATTTCAGTGCGCCCCGAACCACATTTGAAAGCTGTCCGGCCGAGCAAGGGAGCGTCAATCGCCGCTTCGCTTTCCATGAATGAAACGATCGCAAAGCGCGCCGATGCCGGAGAGACGGTTGCGCGTTACGGCCTTCACCGGGTTCTCTTTGGCGCTCTCCTACTCCTTTGCGGAGTCGTGCTTTTTGGTCACTTGGGCGCGCCAGCGCTCTTTGAACCGGACGAAGGGCGCAATGCCGAGAAGGCCAGAGAAATTTTGCTACTCAAAGATTGGGTCACACCGTATCAGAACTTCACCGTCGTTTTGGATAAGCCGATCGCTTACTACTGGCTTGTCGCCGCGTCTTACAAAATGTTCGGCGTTTCGGAATGGGCCGCTCGATTACCTTCAGCGCTCGCCGCGGCAGCTTGCGTTCTTTTGGTTTTCCTATTTGGCCGGCGCTTTTTCGGATTCTGGGAGGCTCTTTGGAGCGCTCTTGTTCTCCTCACGAGCCTGGAATTTTATCTTTTTGC
>DASXSW010000484.1:0-10195 GCA_036505755.1 Binatia bacterium
CGATCGGCGCAAGGCGATGCTGGAAGACATTGCGATTCTCACCGGCGGCAAGCTCATCGCCGAAGAGTTGGGCATCAAGCTTGACAATATCACGCTGCAGGATCTGGGTCGCGCCAAAAGGATCGTCGTCGACAAGGACAACACGACAATCGTCGACGGCGCCGGAAAAAAGTCCGATCTCGAAGGCCGCATCAAGCAGATTCGCGCGCAGATAGACGAAACCACTTCCGATTACGACCGCGAAAAGTTACAAGAGCGCCTGGCCAAATTGATTGGCGGTGTCGCTGTAATCAACGTCGGCGCGGCTACCGAAGTCGAAATGAAGGAAAAGAAGGCGCGCGTCGAAGACGCGCTCCATGCCACCAGAGCGGCGGTAGAAGAAGGCATCGTTCCCGGCGGCGGTGTTGCTCTGCTTCGCTCGGCAGTCGTGCTAGAAAGGCTGAGAGCCTCTGGAGACGAAAAATGGGGCGTTAACATCATCAAGCGCGCCATTGAAGAACCGCTTCGGCGCATTGCAATTAACGCCGGCGTGGAAGGCTCCATCGCACTACAAAAAGTCAAGGAAGGCAAAGGCGCCTTCGGCTTCAACGCCGCCTCCGAGGAATACGAAGATCTTTTAAAGGCCGGTATCATCGATGCGGCTAAAGTTGTTCGCACGGCGCTGCAAAACGCCGCTTCGGTTGCGAGTATGCTGCTCACGACTGAAGCGATGGTCGCTGAGAAGCCGGAAGACAGACCGGCAATGCCGCCAATGCCCCCAGGCGGTGGAATGGGCGGTATGGGTGGAATGGGCGGTATGGGCGGCATGATGTAACATCCGTTTTGATCATCCCAAAGCCCGTTACGTGCGTATTTGAACGTGCGTGACGGGCTTTTTGTTATTTCGCTACCTTGACTCGCAGCTGTTTTCATATTAGTTTGCGGTGATACTTTTCCTTGCAAATATAACGATTTAGCTGCCCCATTCATGTTTGAATCTCTAACCGACAAGCTCGAGCTGACCTTTAAGCGGCTTCGGGGTCAGGGAAAGATCACGGAACAGAACATCGACGACGCACTCCGCGACGTACGGCTTGCCCTGCTCGAGGCCGACGTCCATGTCAAGGTCGTCAAGACTTTTCTCGACTCGGTGAAGGCCAAGGCGACGGGACAAGAGGTATTGCAAAGCCTCACGCCCGAGCAACAATTTATCAAGATCGTCCGTGACCAACTGGTTAATCTTCTTGGTGGCGACTACCAAGCGCTCGATTTAAAAGCCGCGCCGCCGGTCGCGATCATGCTGGTAGGCTTACAGGGTTCCGGCAAAACGACGACTGTGGCAAAGCTTGCTCGCTATCTCAAGAAAGACCAGAAGCGAACCCCGTATCTGGTTCCTGCGGATATCTATCGCCCAGCGGCGATCGAGCAGCTGAAGATCCTCGGACGCGAACTCGAACTGCCAGTTCACGACTCGAACCCGAATACTTCCCCAGTGATGATCTGCCGGCAAGCCTTGGATGAGGCAAAGAAGAAGTTCTGCGATCTATTGCTCATCGATACCGCCGGGCGTTTACATATCGACGAGGAGCTGATGGAGGAGCTCGCGGCAATTAAAGATGCCGTCCGGCCGCACCAGATCTTGTTCGTCGCCGATTCGATGACCGGTCAAGACGCGGTTAATCAAGCGTTGGGTTTCGACGTGAAACTTGGCCTCTCAGGCATCATTCTCACAAAGCTCGATGGTGACGCCCGCGGTGGCGCCGCCCTTTCGATCCGCGAGATGGTTGGCAAGCCGATTCTTTTCTCGGGTATCGGCGAAAAACTCGATGCCATCGAGCCATTTTATCCCGATCGGTTGGCGTCGAGAATCCTTGGCATGGGCGACGTTTTGTCTTTAATCGACAAAGTCCAACAGAACGTGGAGCAGAAGGAAGCCGCTAAGATACAAAAGGCTTTCCTCAAGCAACAGTTCACGCTTGAAGAATTTCAATTACAACTCCAACAGATCAAACGCATGGGACCCATGGGCAGTCTCTTGGAGATGATCCCGGGAGGAAAAAAACTGGCCTCCCAGGTCGACGCGGATAAGGCTGAAAAAGAGTTGAAACGGGTTGAAGCGATTATCAACTCAATGACCTTCGAAGAACGGCGCAATCCGGCGATCTTGAACGGCAGCCGGCGCCGCCGCATCGCTCAAGGAAGCGGCACTACCGTGACCGACGTCAATCGTTTGATGAAGCAGTTCCTAGAAATGAAAAAAATGATGCAAAGGGTAAGCAAGCTGGGCATGAGATCGCTGCTCAGCCGGATGCCAAACCCTTTTCAATAACGGAGAAGGAAGAACCAGCATGAGTGTTACTATTCGGATGAGCCGGCATGGCGCGAAGAAAAAACCTTTCTATCGGATCGTCGTCAGCGACCAGCGCTTTCCGCGCGACGGCCGTTATATCGAGCAGGTCGGAACATATGACCCCCGGTTAAAGAACGGCGTCATTAAGCTCGACCGGGAGAAGATCGATGCCTGGATAAAAAAAGGCGCTAAGCCGTCCCAGACGGTCTCCGAGCTCATCAAAAAAGAATTGAAGGCCAGTTAGGAAAAAGAATCGGCGCTCAGCTTCCTCATATCGTCATTCCGGGCAAGCTGACGATAGTTAGCGCGACCCGGAATCCAGGTGGGATGGTCCTTTCGACATGAAGGAATTGGTACAATATCTAGCGAAATCCCTGGTAAGGAATCCCGACGCTGTAGAAGTCAAAGAGACTCAGACCGACGATGCCTCTGTCTTCGAGCTCAAAGTCGCCAAAGAAGATTTGGGACGGATTATCGGCAAACAAGGTAGGACGGCGAAGTCGATCCGCACGCTTCTCAACGCCGCGGCGTCGCGCGGCAACCGCAAGGTCGTCCTGGAAATCATCGAACAATAGCAGCCGCCTGCATTGCTTACGCCGATGGCTGAACCATTAGTTCCCCTCGGTGAAATCGTCACCACTCACGGACTCAATGGCTGGTTGAAACTTAATGCTTTCAATCCAAGCACTAACGCGCTTTCGCCGGGGGTCGAAGTTTTCCTCGAGCACGGCGGACGACGATCGGCGCACCGACTCGAAGCGAGTAGCCAGCATAAAAAGCAATTTCTCATTAAACTCCGGGATATAAATAGCATCGACGACGCGACGCGCTGTATCGGTTCAACCCTCGCAGTCGGTGAAGCGGCGCTCGATGCCTTGGAGCCGAATCAGTATTACCACTACCAAATCATCGGCTTCGAAGTTTTTCATCTGAACGGCGATCGCATCGGGACGATCTTATCGACCATGTCGACTCCCGGCGGCGAGATTTACGTCGTCCAAGGCCCCGACAAAGAACACCTGATTCCCGCCGCGAGGGAAATCATCGAGCAGGTCGACTTCGACGCGCGAAGAATTATCGTCAATCCGCCGGATGGCTTGCTCGACCTTTGATCTGAATCAGCCGGAGTGCGGAGCGCAAAGCCGATGCTACGTTTCACAGTCATCACGATCTTTCCTAAAATGCTGGACTCTGCGCTGAGCCACGGCATTTTGAAGAAAGCACAGGGGAAGGGATTGATAAAAGTCGAGATGGTGAATCTACGCGACTATACGACCGATCGCCATCTTACAACTGATGACTACCCATACGGCGGTGGCCAGGGCATGATCATGAAGCCGGAGCCGCTGGTCGCGGCCATCGAAGACATTCGCCGCAAGGCGCAGCGCGCACGAGTCGTCCTGCTCGCTCCGCAAGGAAGCGTTTTCAGTCAGCAGGATGCCCTGCGGCTTTCCCAGGAAGAGCAAATCGTACTGATTTGCGGCCGCTACGAAGGCATCGATGAACGGGTCAAGGCGTTTGTTGACGAAGAAATTTCGATCGGCGACTACACGCTCAGTGGCGGTGAGCCGGCGGCCATGGTGGTAATCGATGCCATTGCCAGACTCGTACCGGGCGTTCTCGGCAACGAAAATTCCGCCACCGACGAATCGTTCACCGACGGTCTTCTCGAATATCCACAATATACCCGGCCAGAGACTTTTCGCGGCATGAACGTGCCCGAAGTGCTGCTCTCCGGTGATCATGAGCGCATCAAGCAGTGGCGCCAGGAGAAAAGTCTCGAAGTTACCCGCAAGCGACGCCCCGACTTGTTCGCCAAGGCACGGGGGGACATTGCGGCACGTACCGGCGTGACGCCGATAAAGGCTCCCGTCTATCTTGCGCTCCTGCATTATCCCGTTTACGACAAGAACGGACATGTGGTCACCACTGCCGTCACCAACATGGATATCCACGATATTGCGCGCTCGGGGCGCACTTATGGCATTCGCGGATTTTTCGTCGTCACGCCGGTAAAGCCTCTACAAAAGCTGGCGCTCAAAATTATCGAACACTGGCAAGTTGGCTACGGCAGTGAATATAACGTGACGCGTAAAGAAGCGCTCGCGTTGGCGCACATTTGTGACACTCTCGATGATGCCGTCATAGCCATCGATCGGGACACCGGCGAAAAACCGGCTCTGGTCGTAACTTCGGCGCGTGGCGCAGAACACTGCACCTCTTTCGAAGCGCTAAGAGACATGTTAAATAGGAAGACTTGCCCCTTTCTTATCCTCTTCGGTACAGGATGGGGGTTAACAGAAACCATATTCTCACGAGCAGACTACGTTCTAGAGCCGATCGCCGGAGGCGGCGACTATAATCATCTGTCGGTGCGATCGGCGGCGGCCATTATTCTAGACCGTCTACTAGGGACACCGTGAAAGATAGGAGTCGATTATGAATATCGTCGGTCAATTGGAAGCCCAGCAGTCCAAAAAAGAAATCCCCGCGCTCCACCCGGGAGAAACCGTACGCGTCCACGTAAAAGTAGTCGAAGGTGAAAAGGAACGGACTCAGATCTTCGAGGGCATCGTGATCGGTATGGCGGGTAGCGGCAACCGCGCCACGTTCAGGGTGCGTAAAATCTCCTACGGCGTCGGCGTCGAAAGGATCTTTCCCCTTCATTCGCCGCGCGTCGATAAGGTCGAAGTGATATCGAAGGGTAAAGTACGCCGAGCAAAGCTTTATTATCTGCGTGAAAGATCAGGCAAAGCCGCTCGCTTGTTCGGCGAGGAACGATAACGTCATAGTGAATATCGAGCCGCGCACAAACAACAAACCTATTCAGGGTGCGGACGCGGCTAATCCACGTGAGCGGCAGGCCAGGCCTAATTTACCTTTCCGTTTTCGCGGCAGTAGTGAAAGCGTCTTTCACGATTTGCCCGCCAGAAACTAACCGCCGCCGAGAACATTCCCTCTGCCATCAAATGTCGCTCCAGGGTGAACACGCAGCTCACCGACTCGCGCTTCACCCTTGAAATAAGCACCAGGCATGACTTCGAAACAACCCATCGTCTGAACCGATCCCACGAGCTTTCCTTCCAGGTGAACTTGGCGAGCCGAGATGTGAGCGTCCACTGTGGCATTAGAGCCGATCACTAAGAGCTCGCTGGATTTGATCTCACCGGTGAAATGCCCATCGATTTTAACCGGCAGATTGTAGCTGAGCTTTCCGGAGATCGACGAGTTCGCGAACAATACCGTGCGTGGCGCCGTCCCCTGAATGAATGATGGATTGTCTTTGTCGCTGTTTTTTTGCGCCATTGGTCCGTTCGCCATTGCGTGAGCGGCTTAGCATACCATCGACACGCCGCTAACAAAAGCGATTTCAGGGTAGTGGTGCATTTTCAATCCACGATGACTCTTAAAATCGACAAAGATTCCTCGCTTTGCTCGGAATGACAACTACATAAGCCATGTGTCATCTTGAACAAAGTGAGAGATCTTTCCCAAATTGAACCACTACCGATTTCAGCGGCGGCGCCCTATAACTCAGCCACATGGCTGTGCTAGCATACAAACGTGGATCTCTTTGGGTCGCCGCCCTCGCAGCCTCAACATACTTCACAACCTCTGGCGGAAAGGATGCGTCCGACAAGCTTGCAAGAGTTTGTTGGCCAGGAGCACCTGCTCGGTCCCGGCAAACTTCTTAGCGGTATGGTAGATTCGGGCAAGCTCGGCTCATTGATTCTTTGGGGCCCTCCGGGTAGCGGCAAGACCACCCTGGCGCAAATCTTGGCGCAATCGGCCGGCGCTGTTTGCGTGCATTTCTCCGCCGTCACATCGGGCGTTAAAGATTTGAAAAAGATCATCCACGAGGCCGAACAGCTACAGCGCCTCGGCAAACCTACGGTGCTCTTCGTCGACGAAATCCATCATTTCAACAAAGCACAGCAGGACAACTTCCTGCCCCACGTCGAGCGCGGCACCTTGATCTTGATCGGCGCGACGACGGAAAATCCCTCTTTCGAAGTTATTTCGCCGCTGCTCTCGCGTTGTCAGGTTCTGGTGCTCAAGACACTCTCGACTGCAGATATAGGCAAAGTCGTCGACCGAGCTCTGGGCGATTCTCGGCGGGGGCTGGGAGCAACGCGGCTCGCCATTACGGCAGAAGCCCGAGAATTCCTGATCCAGCAGTCGCAAGGTGACTGCCGGGTGGCGCTGAACGCTTTAGAAGCCGCTGCGATCTTGGCGCAGGGGCAGAAAGAAATCGACCTCGCGCACGTACAAGAGGCGCTGCAACGAAAGCCTCTGCAGTACGATAAAGCCGGCGAGGAGCACTACAACGTCATTTCCGCGTTCATCAAAAGCATGCGCGGCAGCGACCCCGATGCCGCCCTTTATTGGATGATGCGCATGATCGAAGCCGGCGAAGATCCCCTGTTCATCGCGCGGCGCATGGTGATATTTGCCGCCGAAGATATCGGCAACGCCGATCCCTTGGCATTACAAGTTGCCGTCGCCGCCAAAGATGCGGTTCATTTCGTCGGGCTACCCGAAGGCCGGATTCCAATGGCGCAGGCCGTGACTTACCTCGCAAGTGCGCCGAAATCGAACGCTTCGTACAAGGCGATGCTCGCCGCCACCGAGGACGTGCAAGAACGCGGCGCCCTGCCGGTCCCTTTTCACTTACGCAACGCGCCGACGCCGTTGATGCAAAAGCTCGGCTACGGCAAGGACTACAAATATGCTCATAATTATGCCGAGCATATTGTCGAGCAAGAGCATTTGCCCAAAGAACTCCTTGGCAAACGTTATTACACACCATCGGACTCGGGCTACGAAAAAGAGATCAAAGAGCGCTTGAAATTCTGGGAAGACAAAAAGAAGAGATCGAAGAATTAGCGCGCATGATTCAGGGTCGAGGAGAAGCAGAGTTTCTACCACGAAGAAGACCCCCTCCTTCATCCTCCCCAGCATGCATGCGGGGGAGAAAAGAGGTGGGGGCGCTGCACGCACCTGTCAGATAGACACCTTATTCCTTGATCCCTGCCAGATCCAATAGAAACACATAAGAGAAGGCGGTTTCGTGATGACGGCGAAAGCGACCCGAGGCGCCCCCGTGCCCCGCATCCATATTGGTTTTCAGTAATAGCCGATTGTCGTCCGTCTTGAGCTCGCGCAGTTTCGCCGTCCATTTGGCCGGCTCCCAATATTGAACCTGAGAATCATGCAATCCGCCGGTGATCAGCATGGCCGGGTAGGCTTTTTTCTGGACGTTGTCATAAGGAGAGTACGACAGCATGTAATCGTAGTATTCCCGCTGATTCGGATCACCCCACTCATCATACTCGCCAGTGGTTAATGGAATAGACGAATCGAGCATCGTCGTGATCACGTCGACGAACGGCACCTCGGCGACGATCCCTTTGAAGATTTCCGGCCGCATGTTGCTCACGGCTCCCATCAGCAAGCCGCCGGCGCTTCGCCCCATGGCGAACAGTTTGTCAGGCGCGGTGAATCTTTCGTGAATGAGAAATTCAGCGCATGCAACAAAGTCCGTAAAGGTATTTTTCTTTTTGAGCAGCTTGCCGTCTTCATACCATTGCCGCCCCATCTCCTGGCCGCCACGAATATGGGCAATCGCGTAGACAAAGCCACGGTCGACCAAGCTCAGCCGCGGCGAAGCGAAGCTGGCATCGATACTGAGGCCATAGGCGCCATAACCGTAGAGCAATAACGGGTTGCCGCCGCCCTTCTTCACTCCCTTCCGGTAGAGAATCGACAGAGGAACAATCGTTCCATCCGCAGCCTGCGCGTCGAGTCGTTCAGTTGCATAGTTTTCCGAGTCGAAACCACCCAATACCTCTTCGCGCTTGAGCAGAATCTTGCTGCGAGCAACCATATCGTGATCATGAATCGACAGTGGCGTCTTCATTGAGGTGTACTCAAACCGCAGCATGGTGGTATCGAACTCCAAATTGACGCCGAGATTGGCCCGGTACGCCGGCTCATCGAACTCGAGATAATAGCCTGCGCCTCCGGACCAAGGTATGACGCGGATCTGGGTGAGCCCCCGCGCGCGCTCTTCCAACACCAAGTGATCCTTGAAGAGTTCGAAGTCACCGAGGTAGACATCCGAGCGATGCGGAATGATTTCCTGCCAGTGCTCTCGTTCCGGCTGTTCCACCGGTGTCGACATCAGGCGAAAATTTTTTGCTTCACTATTGGTGCGGATGATGAAGCGATCTTGAAAGTGATCGAGGTGATACTCGTGCGAGCGCTCGCGTGGCAGAAACATTTTGAACTCACCAAAGGGATCTCCTGCGTCAACATAGCGGTACTCCTGGCTGATCGTCTGCGACGAGACGATCATCAAGAATTTCTTTGACTTGGTCTTAAAAATGTAAGCGACGAAGGTTTCGTCATCTTCTTGGAAGACTAGTTGGTCGTCGGCTGGATCACTGCCCATGACGTGACGGTAGATTTGGTACTGGCGCAGGGTTGTCTCATCCTGCTTGCCGTAGAATATTGTCTTATTATCGTTCGCCCACGTGAGGTTTTCCGTGACGTTGGCAAAAACGTCAGGCAGGATCTCGCCAGTCGTAAGATTCTTGAGATAGGCGGTGTAAATTCTTCGTCCCTGCGTGTCCACCGCATAGGCAAGAAAATCTTGGGCCGAGCTCACCGCCCACCCGCCGATGGAGAAGAACTCATGCCCTTCCGCCAAGACATTGGCATCGAGCATGATCTCTTCAGGCTGATCGAGAGAACCGCGTTTGCGCGCGTAGATCGGATACTCTTTCCCTTCTTCGTAGCGCGTGTAGTAAAAATAGTCGTCGCGCCTGTAGGGCACGGACATGTCGGTCTGCTTGAACCGACCTCTGATCTCCTCAAACAGCTTTTCTTCGAAAGCCCGTGTATGCGCCGTCTCCTTGGCCGCGTATTCGTTTTCTTCGTTTAGATACTTGATGACTTCGGGGTTGTCTCGCTCGCGCAGCCAATAATAATTATCAACGCGCACATGGCCATGCTTTTCGAGCTTCGTTGGTATCTTCTTGACCATTCAGAGCCTCCATCCGGCGGCAAAGCCAGAAGGCCGAATTTTAGGAAATTTTGCTTACGAACTCTAGGCCAAACTTTGCGTTGACAGATCAGACACTCCTGGCGAAATAATCCGCAAATTAAAAATCAACACTGACCCAGCTCCCCGGAATTCCCTTCCATTCGGCGAAAACTTTGTATACCCTTCGCGGAATCCGACAATAGAACAAAGGCAACCCGATGAATCGTGGTGTAAATCGATGGATCTTTTTCGCGGCTATTCTGCTGATGCTTACTCGGCGTGATGCCTGGATAGAGGCCGCGGAGTCCCGCTCTTTTTACGACGGTAGGACCATTACTTTGATCATCTCCACCTCGCCTGGAGGCGCAACGGACATTGCCGGACGCCTGGTGGCCCGTCACTTGGGAAAATATATTCCCGGTCATCCAAACATTATCGCGCAAAACATGCCGGGCGCGGGCGGTATCGTCTCGGCGAATTACGTCTTCAACGTTGTAAAGCCGGATGGCCTGACGATTTTGGCCGTCAACCGTGCGAACTATCTGGAACAAATGGTTGGCCGGCCGGAAGTGAAGCTGGATTTCCGCAAGCTCAGTTGGGTGGGCAGTTTCAACCGCGCGCCGATGATGATCACCTGCCGCAAAGACACGCCGTATACGAGCGTCGAGAACATGCGTGCCGCGAAGACCCCGGCGCGCTTCGGCGAAGGCGGAACGGGGAGCATCAGCTATGTTTTCAGCAGTTTGGTTGCCGAGATTTTGGATTTCAAAGTCAAACACGTTACGGGTTATGGCTCGGCACGCGAGATCGATCTCGGT
>DASXSW010000485.1:0-5837 GCA_036505755.1 Binatia bacterium
GGACAGGACCCGATTGGGAGACGCCTGAAGCCCGGTTCAAGCACGTCAAACACGCCGTGGCGCGAGGTGATTGGCATCGTGAAAGATGTTCGGCAAAACGACTTCATCGCCCCACCGAAGATGCAGATGTACTTCACCTATCGTCAACTAAAGGATCTCGCACCTAACGCGCTTGTCATTCGAACAAGTATCGAGCCACTGAGCCTGGCCGCGTCAGCGCGCGATGCCATTTGGTCGGTGGACAAGGATCAGACTGTCGCAGATATCGACACGATGGAACACATCGTGGCGGAAGCAGTCGCACGGCAACGCTTCAGTATGCTGTTGTTAGGCTTGTTCGCCACACTCGCACTCCTGCTCGCTTCGGTGGGCATTTACGGGGTGATGACCTACTCGGTCGCGCAAAGAACACACGAGATCGGCATTCGCATCGCGCTAGGAGCGAGGCGCGCCGACGTGCTGCAAATGACGATCAAGCAGGGGCTCAGACTAGTGGGAGCGGGTATGATTCTCGGATTGGCGGCGGCATTCATTCTGACGCGAGTATTAGAAAGTTTGCTGTTTGGCATCAGTGCGACAGATCCAGTCACTTTCTTCGGCATCTCACTGGTGCTGCTCGCAGTCGCGATCCTGGCCAGCTACCTTCCGGCACTGCGTGCAACGAAGGTCGATCCCATCATCGCTCTACGGGCGCAGTAGATGCCGCACGTCGTCTTAGCGCGAACCCATCGCTTTGGCGCGATAGAAAGCAAAGTCTTCGGCCGAACGCTCCTTCCACGGAGGAGCAACTGAGATGATGCGAGCAGCATAAAATCAGCTGCGCTGCGGTAATTCGCGGCATGACGGAGCGTGTCACCTCTCACTTGTCACGCCGTAGTCTTCACGAAGGATGAACCATCAACCTTGATTCGTCACAGATCATATATCACTTTCCCTATGTCCTTTCTGAATCTGGAGCAGCTGCCGTTTGTTGGAATGTCGTATGAATTTCACGGCGAGAAACAAGGCGCTCCTTTCTCGGCGTACATCGTCAACGCGAAGCCCGGGCAAGGCCCGCCCTTACATACGCACCCGTATGTCGAGGTCGCTTTCACCCTTGAAGGCTGCGCCGCCATCACGGTCGGCGATGAAACGCGCGAAGTGAAAGCGGGCGGCATCGTGGTGATTCCTGCGAACTCGCCGCATCGATTCGTTAACTCGTGCGACACAATCCTGCGTCAGATCGATATCCACGCCAGCCCGCGATTTATTCAGACGAATCTCACCTGACGTTCGTCGCGATTCGAAGCTAGGAACCAAAAGATTTTCGCTTTCGTAATTTTTGTTTTCGTTCTTACTTCCCTCGTGCGCTGGGCTGTATTTCTTCGTGCGGTGAATGTCGGTGGCGCTAATCGATGCCGGCCGGCGGAGCTCGCCAAACAACTGGCCAAATTCGGTGTCGTTAACATCGGCGCGGTCGGAACGTTCGTTGTCCGTAAAAACGTGAGTGAATCGGCTCTACGCGCTGCGTTCGCTCGAAAGTTGCCATTCAAATGCGAGATCATGATTTGTCCCGCACGCGACATCATCAAGCTCACATCAAAGAATCCGTTCGCACGACAACCGTCTGCCCCCAACATAACCCGGTTTGTGAACGTGTTGGCGAAACGACTTCCTGCGCGGCCTCCTCTTCCTCTCAGCCTGCCCTCAGATAAGGACTGGCTGCTCAAGATCATTGCGATAGAAGACAGATTTGTTTTGGGACTATATCGCCGGCAGATGAAAGCGATCAGTTACCTCGGCAAGATCGAGAAAAATTTCGGCGTCGCTGCGACGACGCGCAATTGGAACACGATCGAAAAAATCGCCGGTATTCTAAGAGAGAATTCAAAGGCTTGAATAGAATCAACGGCTCTTTATTGATCGCGGCAGTAAAAAATCATATCATTGATGTATGACAGCACAGCAAATTATCGAGGAGATCAAACGTCTTGATCCCAAGGAACAACTTGGCGTGATCCGTTTTGCGTATAACTGGACGCTGAGCGTCAACTCAGCGGTCAGGAGCTGTCGAACCTGGCTGCGCGCATGACCGAAACCGATGACGCCGTTGAAGCAGCAACCATTCGCGAAACCATCGTTCGCGATTTTTACGGCGCGCAAAAAGAGTAATGCCTAGGATTCGACGGCATAACCTTCCGCCGGCTTTGCTCAATCATCTGCTCAACCGAATTCGGTCACGGGAAATTTCTGTTGAAGAACTCGGGTTGCTAGCTGAGTGACTCGATACAGAACCGGAAGTTCCGGAAGTCAAATGGTTCAAGCGGTTTTCGCCAATGATTGTCTGCGGGAAAGGCGAACTAGTGACAACGTTTCTGATCAGAAATCAGATTGCCACAGG
Source organism: Binatia bacterium (assembly GCA_036505755.1). Lineage (GTDB taxonomy): Bacteria > Desulfobacterota > Binatia > UBA9968 > UBA9968 > DP-20. The sequence continues at coordinate 2,381 of DASXSW010000485.1, forward strand.
CACAGAACTTTTCTAAAACTCACTCGTCATTCGCCACAGATGCCAATCCGGCTCAGACTCGCTTGTCGGTTTTTTAACGACCTGTCATTTGCTCCAGCTTATCCGGGTAGCGAGCACCTTGCACCTTGATCTTTGATGCAGCGTCTTCGATGTCGCGGAGATCATCCGCCGTAAGTTCGATTGAAGCTGCTCCGATGTTTTCCTCAAGACGATGCAACTTCGTCGTGCCCGGGATTGGAACAATCCACGGCTTCTGGGCGAGCAACCAGGCGAGAGCGACTTGAGCAGGCGTCGCCTTCTTGCGTTCTGCGATCTGGCCTAACAAATCGACCAATGCCTGATTCGCTTTGCGAGCTTCCGGGGTAAAGCGCGGAAGCGTGTTGCGCAAGTCGGTACTGTCGAATGAAGTGTTTTCGTTCATCTTGCCCGTGAGAAAGCCTCTACCAAGAGGGCTAAATGGAACGAAACCTATTCCGAGTTCGTCAAGCGTCGGTAACACTTCCTCCTCAGGCTTTCTCCACCACAACGAGTATTCGTTTTGGAGCGCTGTGACCGGTTGGACTGCGTGTGCGCGACGGATCGTTTGCACTCCTGCTTCAGAAAGACCGAAGTGCTTGACCTTCCCTTCGTGTATCAGGTCTTTCACCGCGCCCGCCACGTCTTCGATTGGCACGTTGGGATCGACGCGGTGCTGATAGAACAGATCGATAACATCGGTTCTGAGTCGCTTCAGTGAAGCGTCGGCAACTTCCTTGATATGCTCCGGCCGGCTATCCAGGGCGATCTGCTCGCCTTTGGGATTAAATTTGAATCCAAACTTCGTGGCAATTACCACCTGTTCGTGGAAAGGAGCAAGCGCTTCGCCCACGAGTTCTTCATTCGTGAACGGACCGTACACTTCGGCAGTATCGAAGAACGTGACGCCTCGTTCGACGGCTGCCCGAATCAGCGCGATCATCTCCTGCTTTTCTTTCGGCGGACCGTAGCCAAAACTCATTCCCATGCAGCCCAGCCCGATGACCGAAACTTCCAAGTTAGTCTTTCCAAGTTTCCGTTTCTGCATCCTGTTCTTCGCCCAGCCTACGCTGTGATCACTCAAACTTAAGAGAAGCCATGTCGATGGAGAAGCGGTACTTCACATCGGACTTGACCAGTCGCTCGTAGGCTTCGTTGACCTTCTGGATGGGAATGACTTCGACATCGGCCGTGATGTTGTGTGCGCCGCAAAAGTCGAGCATCTCCTGGGTTTCGGCGATGCCGCCAATGGGCGAGCCGGACAGGTTATGGCGGCCGAAGATCAGCCCGAACGCCGCGACAGCGAGAGGCTTCTCCGGTGCGCCGACGAGGGTGATGTTGCCGTCGACGCCGAGTAAATTGATATAGGCGTTGATGTCGTGATCGGCCGCAACTGCGTCGAGGATGAAGTCGAAGCTGCGGGCGTGCTTGTTCATCTCGTCGGTGTTGCGGGAAACGACTACTTCATCGGCACCGAGGCGGAGCGCGTCGTCCTTTTTGTTAGGCGAAGTGGTAAAGACCACGACGCGGGCTCCGAACGCATGAGCAAATTTTACCGCCATGTGACCGAGGCCACCCAGACCGACCACGCCCACCTTCTTACCCTTGGTGACACCCCAGTGGCGCATAGGCGAGTAGGTTGTTATACCCGCACAAAGAAGCGGCGCGGCGCCCGCGAGCGTGAGGTTGGGGGGGACGCGCAGAACGAAATCTTCATCGACGACGATGCTATTGGAGTACCCACCATAGGTGACACCCCCAAGGTGCTTGTCAGGCGAGTTGTAGGTGAGGATCAGGTTCGGGCAAAACTGCTCAAGGCCAGCTTTGCAATGCTGGCAGGTGCGGTCGGAATCGACCAGGCAGCCGACCGCGGCGAGGTCGCCAACCTTATATTTGGTAACTGCCGAGCCGACCTTGGTGACACGCCCGACGATCTCGTGGCCCGGGACAATCGGGTAAACAGTAGGCATGACGCTACTCCACTCGTTGCGGACGGCATGAAGATCGGAGTGGCAGATACCGCAGAACAGGACTTCGATCTGGATGTCACGTTCGCTCGGGTCGCGTCGCGGAATCGTGGTGGAGGCCAGCGGCGATGTGGCACTGGCAGCAGAGTAAGCTTTCGCGTTGTAGGTAGTTGGGTGCATGATTGATGTTATCTCCTTTTATAAAGAATTGAATCCATCGTTTTCACACGCTCAATTTATCGATCACGATCAAGTCGCAGTCGCTGCGCATGTGTGGGATTTTGCAGTGCCACGTTAGAGTTAATCCTAATTCCCTCTTTAGGTGAGAATCGAAGCGCAGTCTGCCGTTGCGCGTTGTTATGGGATTTTCCGATTTTGTCTGGAGTGCTAATCGCGACTTGATCCGGTAAGTTCGCGCTGTTGTTCCAACCACTCACGACATCTTTTAGAAAGGGCACCCTTTTAAACGTCGCGTTTGATATAATCCGCGTGACTCGTCATGAGTAGCCTTAAGATCAGCTGGCACAAGGTGGCGCTCCTTTTCGGCGGTTGGACGCTGGTTAGCGTTATTTTCGCCCTAGTTTCCTATGCGGCTGCAATTGGCGAAAATAATAAGGAATTCGGCTTCGTTGCTGCGCTAAGACTCAATCTGGTCCAATTCTATCTTTGGGCGATTCTCTCACCGCTTCTTTTTCGCTTCAGTTGCCGGTTCCCAATCGAGTTCCGTCCTCTCAATCTTCGTAACCTCTTGCTGTATTTTCCTGCGCTAATTTCATTCGCCAGCATCCATCAGGTCATTCACCTGGCTGTTCTTTGGTCTATCACCCCGCGGTGGAGGCGACAGTTTCCCGCCCTGATCGACTGTTACCGCGCTTATTTCGGGTTCGGATTCTATATCGATTTGATTATCGCTTCGCTGATCGTAATCGCGGTGCATGCGCTGCTGTATTATCAAAACTTTAGGGCCAGCGAGTTGGCGCAATCATCTCTCAAAACTCAACTCGCCCAGGCGCGGCTCAGAGCTCTGAAAATGCAGCTTCATCCGCATTTCCTTTTTAACACGCTGCACTCGATCTCATCACTCGTTTTGGAAGACCCGCCAAAAGCAAACAGCATGATTGCACGGCTCGGCGACTTCCTCAGATTAACCCTCGAAAATTCCGACCAGCAGTTGGTCAGCCTCAAAGAAGAGACTGAATTCCTTCGCTGCTATCTTGAGATCGAACAGGTCCGCTTCGGAGATCGGCTGACGGTAGCGTTTGAATTGGAACCGCAGACGCTTTCCGCGCAGGTCCCACATCTTATTCTGCAGCCGGTGGTGGAAAACGCCATCCAACATGCAATCGCCCCGCGCGCGACCCGAGGCCATATCAACATTGAAGCAAAACGCCTCAACAGTTTGCTTCGCCTCGAGGTCAGAGATAACGGGCCAGGGATAGCCTCGAACGGGCATTTGCTTGGAAGAGAGGGAGTAG
>DASXSW010000486.1:0-5233 GCA_036505755.1 Binatia bacterium
GGCGAGCCGCCCATGAACACGGGGAAAATATCGTAACCGTGTTTTTGAAAGATTTTCTCTTGCACGGCGATGAAGAGCGGCAGCGACGCGCCGGTGATAGGGGTGTAGCCGACCGTCAGCTTTTGCAAATCCTTCTGCCCAGCCCTCGCGCCGACGCAAAAGCAAAGCGCAAAGAGCATGGCGCTGAGCGCGAAGCCAATAACTTTCTTTGTCATAATTTTCTCCGGCTGTTGCCTCCGCCTATTGCCTATTTGATCACTTTCACCGCCCGCGCGAGCACCTCGGGCGGAATTGTCACTCCGATTTGTTCGGCGGTCTTCAGATTAACGGCGAGATCGAACTTCGTAGGTTGCACCAACGTGAGATCACCGGGCTTTTTGCCTTTCAGAATTTGGTCGACGTACTCAGCCGCGCGCCGGGATAAGTCAGGCAAATTCACGCCGTAACTCATCAATCCCCCGGCGTCGACGAACGTGATGCGGTCGTATATCGACGGTAGACGGTTTTTGATCGAGGCTTGGGCGATTTGCCCGACGTGGCTATTGAACAGCGCGTCGGAAAGAATGAATAGCGCATTGGCGCCGCCCTTCGAGGCATTGCCGATGGCGCCATCCAATTCCTTGGCAGAACGGGCCGTTACGGATTGGAAGGTCAGCCCCGACGAACGCGCGCCCAATTCGGCGTCTTTCAGGCTTCGGGCGTGGCCGGGATTGTTGGGATTTGACAGCGACGTTATCTGTTTCGCTTTTGGTAGGATTTCCTTGATGAGTTTTAACCGGTCGCCAAAAAAGTCAGCGGACAGTCGAGCCACCCCGGTAACATTTCCTCCAGGATACATAAAACTCTTAATGAGCCCGGCTTCGACGAGGTCTCCGGCGCCGGCCACGACGATAGGAATAGTGCTGGTGGCGTTCTTTGCGGCCACCGCGACGGCAGTGCCGCCAACCACGATGACATCCGGCTTTTCCGCCACCAGTTCTTTGGCGAGTTGCGCCAAGCGTTCCGTCTTCCCTTCGGCATATTTGTATTCGATCGCCAGGTTTTTGCCCTCTTCGTATCCAAGTTCGCGTAACCCTTGACGCATCGCTTCATCGCGCGAGGCATCGATCGAAGCCGTGCCGGAAACCAAGACGCCGATCTTCCAGGTTTTCTGTGTCTGCTGCGCCTGCGCCACAGCCCCACCCAGCGCGATTGCGACACCGATGGCGACGATCCAAATCCATTTTAGATTTTTGATACTGCGACATTGCTCAGTAAAGATTTTCGATCCTTCGGCGGAGTCTATCCAGAGCCCATCGGCTCTGCTCAGGGTGGACACCACCGAAGGATTCAGGATAAGTTTTAAGTTGTCGAAGCAAGAATTCACAACTCGGAGCCAAGACTTTTCATTCATCCGTTTTCTCTCCTTCAATCCAAAATGCAAAATCAGTCGAGGTATTTCTTTATCAGCCGAAGCAGCGCTTCATCGTCGATCGGCTTGGATAGATAGTCATCGCAGCCCGCTTTGCGCGCTTCGATCTCGTCGCCAACCATCGCGTGGGAAGTCACGGCGATGATCGGGATATGCTTGAGAGCGTCGTTCGCCTTGATCTTTCTGGTCGCTTCCCAGCCGTCCATGACCGGCATCCCCAGGTCCATGAGGATGAGGTCGGGCTTGTTCTCTTCCGTCATTTTTACGCCTTCGGCGCCATCGACGGCTTGTAAGATCGTGTATTCTTCGTCCAGAAGCTGCACGAGCAGCTCGCGGTTCCAGTCCGTGTCATCGACCACTAATATTTTCTTTTTGGACATGTCTATATCCTTTCAGTAGGTACGTAAGGGGTAAGCGGGTAAGGGGGATCGAGCCTCTCGGCTCTACGCTCTTAACTCTCCTGTTCTTTCCCAACCCTCGCCCTCTGGGAGAGGGACAGGGTGAGGGTGTGCGCAATTTGTCCCAGTACTCCGTCGATGTTTTCTATGACTTCATTGTTCCAGAAGCGTAGAACTCGGTAACCTTGGGAAACGAAGAAATCAGTTCGACTTTGATCGGCGTCGACGAGCTCAGCGTGATGACCGCCATCGAGCTCAATCACCAAGCGCCGTTCGTAGCAGCAGAAGTCGGCGATAAACGCTCCAATAGGATACTGGCGGCGGAACTTGGCACCAGAGAGTTGGCGTGCACGCAGGCGAGACCATAATTTGCTTTCCACGTCGGTTTGATCGCGGCGTAGCTGTCGTGCGCGATCGCGCAGCATGGGTACCTTAGTATCCATTTATTCAGGTTGCCCCCTCACCCTTACCCTCTCCCGGTGGGAGAGGGAATTTTAGAGATCCAAAATCGAAAATCCAAAATACTGTCACTGTTTCAGCTCCATCGGCAGCGTGATCGTGAACTTCGATCCTTTGCCTTCTTCGCTTTCGACGACGATGTCGCCGCCCATGAGGTTGATAAATTTTTTCACGATCGCCAGGCCAAGGCCGGTGCCGCCATATTTGCTTGCCGTTGTCCTCTCCGCTTGCTGAAATTCTTCGAAAATATGCTCCAGAGATTCTTGCTTCATACCAATGCCAGTGTCCGAGACCGCGAGCTTCACCGTTCCATTTTCTCGCGAGGCTGAAACTCGAATTTCTCCCTGCTCGGTAAACTTCGCCGCGTTGCTCAGGAGATTCAAAAGAATCTGTTTGAGCTTATCGCGATCCGTCTTTAGCGGCGGGAGGCCGGAAGGCACATCTCTGACGATTCTCACGCGCCCGTCTTTAAGCAGCGGCTCGACCGTGGCCGTGGTCATATTGATGATCTCCTCCAACCTGAAGGACACGGCGATTACGTCCATCTTGCCGGCGTCGATCTTTGCCAGGTCGAGGAGCCCGTTAATCAGGTTGAGCAGGTGCTCCGAGCTGATCAGGACTTTTTTCAGATTCTCCTTTTGCAAGTCGGGCATCTGGCCTTCCATTCTGCGCAGGACGATGCGCGTGAAACCCATGATCGCGTTGAGAGGCGTCCGCAGGTCGTGGCTCACGCGAGCGAGAAATTCAGACTTATGCCTGTTGGCCGCTTCGAGCTGTTTGCTCTTCTCTTCGATCTCATGGAACAGCCGGACGTTCTCGATGGCGATGACCGCCTGGTCGGCGAAAGTCTGGACGAGGGCGAGTTGTCTTTCCGTAAACGGGCGAACCTCTCGTCGCCAAGTTGTGATCACGCCGATCAGGGTGTTTTCCCGAAGCATCGGGACGGACAGAACCGTGCGCACGTTTTCCTTTTGGTAAAATTCCAAAGGCTTGAGCGAAAACGTTGTGTCGTTGAGTAAGTCGTTAACGTGGACCGTTCTACGCTCCAGCGCGGCGAGTCTGGTCGTTGTTTCATGGCTTGGACGTGGGTGGCTATGGAAAAGATGTTCGGCAAACTCCCGGGTAGTGCCGTGGCTCGCTGCTGTAGTAAGGACCTCGCCGTCGTAAAGAAACAGCGCCGCAATGTTCGATTCACATAGGCGCGTGATGTTTTCTAGGATGGTTTGGTACGTAGGCTGCAAATCAGTCGGCGAGCTGGCGATTACGCCAAGAATGTCGCTCGTGGCAGTCTGTTGTTCCAGAGATTGACTCAGCTCGCGATTACGGGCTTCGATTTGTTGGTACAGCCGCCCCAGCTCTTCGCTCATCCTATTCAAATTCCCGGCAAGAGTGCCAAGCTCGTCGTGGTTCGGAACTTCGATGCGCTGGAAAAAATTGCCTGACGCGATTTCTCGAAACCTCGCGTCCATCTGCTGAACCGGGCCGACGACAGACCAGGAGATCGCGTAGCCGAGGAGGAGAGCCAACGCGATGCTGCCAACAGCAAACCCGATCACGATCCAACGAGAGTGCGAGTATGCGGCGTTGCTGGCCTCGATGCTTGCAACCATGTCGGCCTCAGCTCGGTTGACGAGTTGATTCATAAGTCGTTCGAGGCGTTCAGCTAGAGGGTTTGCCTGGGTGAGTTGGAGTTGGTTTCCTTCGGCGATCTTCCCGCCGCGGATCAGCTCAACGGCATGGCTTACCACCTGAATGAATTGGTCGTAGTCCTTGCGCACCTGTCCGAGCAGCTCGACCTCATCCTTGGCCACAAACTGAAGCCGGTCGAGATCGTAGCCGAACTGATTGAGCTGACGCAGCGTGGCATCCAACATGCGCTCATCGTGGACCAACAGAGCCGAAGCGACGCTGTAGAGTTGCGCCGTGGTGTCGTGTTGGAGCTGGCGGTAAGCGGCGATTTTCCGCTGCAGCTCGACCAGATCCTTGGCACGCTGGTTGGTATCGTTCAGCGCCTGGAGACCGACAGCACCGAGCGCGATAAGCAGCACTGTAATAGCGAGGAACGCGATAAGTAACTTAGCGTGGACCTTAGCTGGCACTCGCGCGACGAGCCGTGGCAACCAATTTGTTAGCCGGCCCATCATCGCGCTTTGGTCTCCCACATCAGGCTCTCAAGGTCCCGCAGCATCTCGTCTGGGTTAAACTTGACGCCCATGTACTGCACGCGCAGTATGCCACTCGGATCCACGAGCGACGTGAGAAAGGTATGGTCCACGTCGCCGCGCGACGTTTTCTTGTAAAAGATCCCATAGCGCTTGGCGACCTCGCGGATCTCGGCGGGCGTACCGGTCAAGAACGCCCAGCCGGCGGGATTCGCTTTGTGTGCATCGGCGTAGCGTTTTAGCACATCGGGTGTGTCGCGCTCAGGATCGACGGTAATTGAGACGAAGTAGACCTTCTCACCGAAAGCAGAGCCAAGTCGGTCCTGGATGCCGACCATTTTCGCCGTCAGCAACGGACAGGTATCCGCGCAACTCGCGAAGATGAACGTGATCGCCAACGCTTTGCCGCGCAAATCTTTCAGCGCCAGCCGTTTGCCGTCTTGCTTTGTGAGCGTGAACTCGGGCGCCGGCTTAATCTTTGGGAGACTTTCTCCACCTGCAGTGCTGAGCGCAACGGCAAACGAGAAAATAACTGCTCCGCCGGCAAGACTTCTTGTATTTACATTCACGCCTGACACCTGACACCCGAAACCTGACACCTACGCTTTCAACTCTTTCTTCAGCTCCCTTAAAAACCGCCAGTCGGTTCCCTGCGCGATGAGCTTCTGCGGGCTCGACTTGATCATCCCGATCTCATTCAAGCGAAGCGCGTAGAAACGTACCGTGTCCTCGGGTTCGTACTCGCGCCATTGGCCGTAAGGAATCTCCTTCAACATCTGGTGAACATATTCGTAGTCATCGTT
>DASXSW010000487.1:0-6739 GCA_036505755.1 Binatia bacterium
CTGCCTTAAGGCTGCCGGGCGGAATGTAATGAGCGTGCACGTCGATGTTCATATGAAACTGCCGGCGGGCGCTTTCCACGGAGAGCTATCGGAGGGAAGCAGGAATGTCAAGTTGAACCGTGTTCATGGTGAATTTTCCGATCTCGATTTGCGCTTGTCGATCATGGACCATCAGGGTGTCGACATGCAGGCGTTGGCTCCCGCCGGTTCTTTTTTTTGGATGCCTGCCGCCAACGGGCTCGAATATGCCCGCTGGCTCAACGATCGATTCGCCGAAGCCGTCGCAAAACATCCTCGGCGCTTCGTGGGCCTGGCGTCGGTACCGATGCAAGACGGTGCGCTGGCCGCCGTAGAATTAGAACGTGCGATAGCCAAGCTCGGTTTGCGCGGCGCGGAGATCGCCTCGAACATCAACGGCCGTTATTCGGATGACCCGGCTTCGAACCTTTCTGGGAGGCGGCGCAAGCGTTGGATGCGCTGATCTTCGTCCATCCTAATCGAGTCTCGGCGCCGACCGCATGAAGGATTACAACCTCGCCAACTTGATCGGCAACCCGACCGACAGGTCGCTCGCTTTTGCGAAACTGATCTTCGGCGGTGTATTGGAACGTTATCCTGGCCTCAAATTTTTGCTCGCCCACGCGGGCGGATTTCTTCCCTATACCTGGGGCAGGCTCGATCGGGGCTACCATGTTCAAGACTCGTCGAAATTGAAGCTCTCCAAGGCGCCAAGTGAATACATGAAACGGCTTTACTTCGATACGATAACCCACAGCCCAATGGCCCTGGAATACCCGGTCCATCGCTTCGGCGCCGACCATGTGCTCCTTGGCAGCGACTATCCGTACGACATGGGCGATCCCGAGCCGCTCGGGTCGCTGCGCGCCACCGGCATCGATAACCAGCAAATAGCGCAGATTGCCGCTAATAATGCTTGTAAACTTTTGCGAATCGGCATCTAAATAACCAAAAATCTTTGACGGAGGAATCCATGCGATTTGTCACCTTTGCACGCAAGAACCAACAGCGCGTCGGCCTGATGGGACCGCAGGAACACATCATTGATTTAGCCGAAGTGAATCGGCGCTATCTGAAAGGCGGCAACCCGCCGTTCTTGGCAAGCATGCAGGCTTTCATCGAAGGCGGTGCCAAAGCGCTTCAAGCCGCCCGCAAAGCCGAAAAGTATGTGGCCAGCAAGAATGGTGACGATCAGAAGAAACTCCTTGCCGCCGGCGCATTGCTCAAGCTAAACCAGGCAAAACTCATTGCGCCGATTCCCTCGCCAAGAAAAAACGTCGTCATGCTCGGCATCAACTATCGAGAGCATGTCGACGAAGGCGCGCGGGCGCGCGAAATGGAGATAAAGTACCCCGAATGGCCAGTGTATTTCACCAAGCCCGCCACATCGGTGATTGGTCATTTGGGCAAAGTGATCAATCACAAAGTTACATCCAAGCTGGATTGGGAAGTCGAGTTGGCGGTGGTCATTGGCAAGAAAGGCCGCGATATTCCTAAACAGAAAGCCTACGACTATGTGTTTGGCTACACCGTGTGTCTCGATATGACAGCACGCGAACTACAGCGTCAGCATGGTCAATGGTTTAAGGGAAAATCCCTCGATACGTTCTGCCCGATGGGACCGTGGATTGTCCACAAAAGTGCCCTGCCCGACCCGCAACAAGTTCGCTTGATTTGCCGGGTCAACGGCGAGGTGATGCAAGACGGCAATACTCGGGATATGATTTTTGACATTCCGACGATCATTGAAAGCCTGTCTGCCGGTATCACCCTCGAGCCCGGCGATATGATCAGCACAGGAACCCCTTCAGGCGTCGGCTTCGCCCGCACGCCGCCGGTATTTCTCAAGCCCGGCGACAAGGTCGAAGGCGAAGTGGAGAGTATCGGCATACTTGAGGTCGAGGTCGTCGCACCGTAACCGAACGTTTGGGAGTTATGGACTCGGTCAGGCGTCCCTCCGTAGCTGGCTCGTTCTACCCGGCTGATGCCGACGAACTCGGCGTGCTGCTCAACGAGTGTTTTGTCTCAAGCCCGCTGGGGCCGCAGGGAGCGAGCAAGCCTAATCCCGCTCTCGCTGCCGGCGTAGTGCCGCACGCGGGACCCATTTACTCCGGTCCTTGCGCGGCGCATCTATACTGCCAGCTTGAACCATCGGTTCAACGCATCATTTTGCTCGGCGTCAATCACCGCGCGCATGGACACAAAGCATCTTTGAGCCCTTGGGATCGCTGGCGCACTCCTCTAGGCGATGTAATTGTTGATGACGATCTGGGCGATTCTTTAGAATCCAGAGTCGAGTTTTTGCAGCGCGATGGGGCTGCCCACGCGGCAGAACATAGCATCGAGATTCAGTTGCCTTTTCTCCAGCGCGTGCTCGACGAATTCCAGTTCGTACCGATTTCCCTGTCTTATCTTTCCGCCGAGGAATGCGCCGAACTGGGAAGCGCGATCGCCGCGGTCTTTGCAAGCGCAGCAAAAAAGACCAGGACAGTTATCTTGGCCAGTAGCGATTTGAGCCATTATCTTTCTCCTGGGCAGACCGACGAGCTGGACCGAATCGCCTTGGATCGGGTCCTTGCTCTGGATCCCGCCGGCCTGCTCGAAGTTGTCGAAGAAAATAACATTACGATGTGCGGCGTTTTACCTACCGCGGTCATGCTCTATGCGGCCAACGCTCTCGGTACGAAACGCGCGCGTCTGCTGCAGCATTGTCATTCCGGGGACATAACACCGATGCGCAATGTCGTCGGTTACGCCAGTGTGGCGATCGAATTTTGAATTGCTATTTTGAGCTGCCATACTCGGTACTCCATTGACACTTCGACTTGAACCGTTCGAGCGGCTTGAACGATTCCAACGTTCGAATCGCTCCGCGATTCACTTGTGCGACGCCATCGGTTGGAGCCGCAATAGCCCCGAAAGTCAGCCGGAATTTGACTTGGCAGCAGGCCTTTGTTAAGGGTGCTACCAATGCTAGGGGTGTCTGTCTGACACAGACTGAGAGCCTGACAAGCGCAGGTAACCCTTCGAACCTGATCCGGGTCGCACCGGCGTAGGGAAGCGTGAGAGTGAAAGTCCCGATTTCGACCGATCAAAGTGGGACAAACTTGAAACCGTATTCCCTGGCCACCCTTGGGTGGTCGCTGTGGATACGGTTTTTTTTGTTCCAATGAAGATCAAGATTAACGGGGAAGAAAGAGAAATCGTCGCCGGGCTTAGCATTGGCGCTCTGCTCGAGCAAATGCAGATCCGTCCCGGGCGCGTGGTTGTGGAACGCAATCGGAATATCGTCTCACGCGACGCCTATGGTGGCACTATGCTCTCGGAAGGCGACACGTTAGAGATCGTCCACTTTGTCGGCGGAGGATAGTTTATGGAAGATTTTCTCCAAATAGCAGGAACCAATTATCGCTCACGGCTCATTGTCGGCACTGGAAAATACAAAGACTTTGCAGAGACCAAACAGGCCATCGAAGTCTCCGGCGCCGAGGTCGTCACCGTCGCCGTGCGTCGCGTCAACATCATAGATCCAAACAAGGAGAATCTCCTCGATTATCTCGATCCGAAAAAATATACGATTCTTCCCAACACGGCGGGATGCTACAACGCGGAAGACGCCGTCCGTACGTGTCGCCTGGCGCGCGAAGCCGGTGTGGGGAAAATGGTCAAACTCGAAGTAATCGGCGACGATAAGACACTTTTTCCCGACATTCCGGCGACGCTCGAAGCGGCAAAGATCCTGGTCAAAGAAGGATTCGTCGTTCTGCCATACATCAATGATGATCCGATCACGGCGAAGAAGCTCGAAGACATTGGTTGCGCTGCGGTCATGCCGCTCGCTGCACCCATCGGTTCTGGCTTGGGAATTAGGAATCCGTACAACATTCGCATCATTCTTGAACACGCGACGGTACCCGTCATCGTCGACGCCGGCGTCGGTACCGCATCGGATGCCGCCATGGCCATGGAGATGGGCTGTCACGGCGTGCTGATGAATACGGCCATTGCCAGCGCGAAAAACCCGATTCTCATGGCGGAAGCGATGCGGCTGGGTATAGAAGCAGGACGTAAGGCCTACCTCGCAGGAAGGATTCCAAAAAAGCTCTACGCTACAGCTTCGACTCCGTTGGACGGCATCCTTAGTTGACAGCTCAAGTGCCCACTCCTGATTTTGACCTCTATCTCGTAACCGACCGAAGCCAAACGCGCAGGAGAGATTTGCTCTGGGTGCTGGAACGAGCCCTCGAGGGCGGAGTCAGGTCGATCCAGTTGCGCGAGAAGGATTTGAGCGGCAAAGACCTTTTCCAGCTCGCCGCCAAAACCCGTGAACTCTGCGATCGATACGACGCTCAGCTTTTCGTCAATGATCGCATCGACGTCGCCCTCGCCGTCGACGCCGCCGGCGTGCAGCTTGGAAAGACATCGGTTCCGATCGAAACCGCGCGAGCGCTGCTCGGCCCGCAAAAATTGATCGGCTATTCCGCCCATTCACTAAAAGAGGCGCAAATCGCGCAGCAAATCGGCACAGATTTCGTTCTCTTTGGCCCAATTTACTTTACTCAGTCAAAAGCGCGGTACGGTATGCCACAGGGACCAGAGGCGCTGAAAAAAATAGTGGAAAACGTCGCTCTTCCTGTCTATGCTATCGGTGGCATCAAGCCGGAGAACATAATCGACGTGCGGCTGGCTGGCGCCAGAGGAATTGCGCTCATTTCGGCGATCATCGGCGCCGACAGACCGAATGAGGCGGCCGCAGAGATGCTGCGATTACTCCAGAGGTGAGCCATTGCAAGAAAGCGCGCAGGAAGTTTCCGCATACCTTACAGCCAATCCGCTCTTGTCGTTGGGTATTGCCTTGGTCGCCGGCTTTGCCGCAGATCGCACTGTCGCCTATGAACGCAGATCAGGATTTATCGTTTTTTTGATCGTCGGGCTGATCGGTTTGTTCTTGGGCGAGTTCATGTTAATTTATTTCAAACTCGTTGAGTATTTGGAAAACATCTCCGAATTCCGAATCTTTTTCGACTTCATTGTGGCATACGTCGGTTCCTTCTTGGTCGCCGCGATCATCCACTTCATAAAACCCACCTAAGCCACCCTAGCTCAGTCGGTAGAGCAACTGATTCGTAATCAGTAGGTCGCCGGTTCGACTCCGGCGGGTGGCTCCAGCTTTTTCAAGAACTTGCGGCACACCACTACCCTCGCGGTTCCAAAATGTTTCCATTTTGTTTCCATCGTCTAGCCGGTCCACGGCCGCTCGGTTTCCACCGGGGATCAAGTGCCCGTAAGTATCTACCGTGATATCGATCGAGCTGTGTCCGAGCTGTTCTTTCACATATACCGGGGACTCGCCCTGCTGGAGCAAAAGGCTCGCGAAGGTGTGGCGGAGGAAGTGCGGATTTCGCTGCGCGAGACCCGCTTTGCCGAGCAACCTGGCGAAGACCTTGCGGACCTTGCTATAGTCCATCGGCTTTCCGGCCTCGTTCTGAAACAGCCAGAGGTTCGGGAGATCGTCGACCGACATGCCCATGCGCAGGAGCTCTTCCTTTCGGTCGAGCACGAGTTGGCCCAGGATCTTGGCAAGCTGCTGGCTCATATCGACTTGTCGGGTGAGCCCGTGCTTAGGAAGCCCGATTTCGCCCTTTGCGGTGGCACGCTGCACGTTGATCAGGCGTTCCACGAAATCGATGTCGCCGATCTTTAGCACCAGCGCCTCTCCTATCCTGAGTCCCGCCCTGGCCATAAGGAAAAATAGCGGGAAGTACCCCGGCGCGTGCTCCCAGGCGGCCCTGAGAAACAGCATGAGCTGCTCGCGGGTGAAAACCTTCTGGCGGATCCTGATCTGCTTTTCGCCCTTGGCCTTTCTCTGCGCCACGGCGTTTTTCTTCTGCTTAAAGTGGGCGACGTTGACCGGGACGATCCCGTCCTCGACGGCGGTCTCAAGCATGACGTGGAGAGTGGCGCGCATGATCCGAACGGTGTCCTTTGAAAGCGGCTTTCCGTTTGCCTTCTTCCGCTCGGCGAGCTTTCCGAGAAAGAGCCGGACCACCGGGCGGGTGAGCTTCCCAAGCTCATACTTACCGAGCGTCGGGAGCACGTGGACCCGGAGCGCGTACTCGTACGACGTGAAAGTCGATCGCGAGACCTCGGCGCGCCTGGATTGGAGCCACTCGACCGCGTATTCTTGGAGCGGGGTCTTGGCCCGACCAGGATCGTAAGTCTTGGATCTTAGCGCCTTGGCGATCTCGCCGAGTTTCTCGTTGCCGGCGTCCTGGCTCTCGACTGCCTCTATGTGCCGCTTACCGTCGGCGTCCCTGTAGTCTACGACCCAGGAGTCGCGATATTTTCGAACGCAGGCCATTAATCTAGCCCTTCTTATGCCTTGGCTTCTGGGCAAGATATTGTTCGGCGAGCTTCACGACCATGTTCGTAACCGTGGTGTCATCACGCACCGCCCGGAGTCGGAGTTTTTTCCAGAGAGCACGTGGAATCCTCATGGAGACCGGGACCAAATCCTCACCCTTCTGATACTTCACCACTGTCCGTTTGTATATACAAATCTAAAGTTCGTCAAGCACACCCATTTCTTTTCTCTAGTTGCGCGCGTAGGACGTCTACATCGAACCGCCAGTGTTTGCCGACTCGAAACGCGCCCGGAAGTTTTCCCGAGCGGGCCATTTCCAAAACGGTTGACTCTGGCAGCTTAAGCCGCCCTGCCAGC
>DASXSW010000488.1:0-6497 GCA_036505755.1 Binatia bacterium
CTGCCTTAAGGCTGCCGGGCGGAATGTAATGAGCGTGCACGTCGATGTTCATATGAAACTGCCGGCGGGCGCTTTCCACGGAGAGCTATCGGAGGGAAGCAGGAATGTCAAGTTGAACCGTGTTCATGGTGAATTTTCCGACGTGGCGCGTCAGGGCAGTTGCGCTTCTGTGCGTCTGTCTCTTTCTTTGGCAAACCTGAAAAATAGATTTGCCTGCTAAAACCTGCAATGGTAGCTTTGGTCCATGAACGGCAAGCGCAGGAAAGAAACTCGCGCGAGCATGCGCGAGGGCGACCGCATCCTCATCAATAAGGGAATCTCGAAGAAGGTCATGATTATTGCTCGAACCGAAATTCCTCATTCGATGGAGAGAGTATTTGTTACGAAGTCGGGTGGCAAATTTACGATCGGCCTCAAAGTGTGGAAATCGGATTACGCTTGGAGCGAAAAAAATCAAATGTGGATTCCAAAGCGCTGATGTTGATCCTTAAAATCATCAGTTTCGAACGTCATACTTGGTTATCCATTTCCGGAGCCGAAGACGCCTAACAATTTACCCGGCAACGTGAACCCCAACTTAATGAGACTCATGGCGGGCCTCAAGAAGGGCCAGGCACCGCAACTGCTGCTGGTTTTCGGCGATGACCTACAAGTGCAGGAAACCTGCAAAGCGGTTTTGGATCACGTCGTACCGGAAGAGCGAAGAGGGTTTAATTTCGAGCGTTTCGACGGGCGCGCCGCGAGTTGGGAGCAAATCGAGGCGTCGCTCATGACGCCGCCTTTTTTGCCGGGAAAAAAACTCTTGTGGGTTGAAAACGCGCCGTATTTTTTTTCCAGGGAGCAAAAGGGCGAGTTCGGCGAAAAAATTCTTGAACTGTGGCGCGGCGGAAAGAGGGATGACGCGGTCAAGCTGCTGATCGATTTGCTCGTCCTCGAAGGCTGGACCCAAGAACAGTGGGAGCGCCTCGATGCCTCATCGTCAAGAGCATTGTTGGATCTGCTGGACGTCGATAGCAGCGATGCACGGGAGGATGTCGACGCCCTGCTGGCTCATTGCAAGAGCCGCGATCTCGACTTGAGTAAACGCAGAGCCGGCGAAGGACACAGGCTAGTGAGCGTGTTAGAACGAGGGCTCCCGGCATGGACCTTCCTGTTGCTCACAGCGGTGCAGGTGGATCGGCGCACCTGGCTCTATAAGCGCTTTGAAGAATTGGGCGCAGTGCTCTACCTGGGTCTGGAACGCGATCGCAGCGGCAAGGTTAGCCGGGAAAATTTATTGGAGTTCGTTACCGACCGGCTCCGCCAAACGGGAAAAAATTTGCACCCTCAAGCTCGAGAAACAATCCTGGCCCGAGCCGGCGATGATCTGCGCGCCCTTCAGCAGGAGCTGGACAAATTGCTGCTCTTCGTCGGCGAGCGCCAGTCAATTCGAACGGAGGATGTGGAAGCGATCTTTGTGGAACAAGGACAAGCTTGGATCTTCGATCTGACGCGAGCCATCGCCGACCGTGACGCTAACGCTGCGCTCACTCAGCTGGCGCGTCTTCTCGACCAAGGGGAACATCCCCTTAAGATTTTGGCAACCATCACCGCCGAAGTGCGGCATTTGCTCTCTGCCCGACAGCTCCTCGAAACCGATTTGGCCAAACTGTGGAAGCGCGGCATGAACTATCAGCAGTTTCAACAAACCGTATTGAAGCCAGGTAGACCGCTTTTGACGCGTAACCCCTACGCGGACTACATGTGTTTCCAACGGGCCGAGCACTTTTCGCTGGACGAGCTTTGTTGGAGCTTGGAAGGATTGTTTGATTCTGATTTGCGTCTGAAATCTAGTGGTAGCCAGCCTCGTTTGGTATTAGAAAGGTGGATCTTGGGCATGTGCCTCGGCTCGCCACAGAAGAGTCATCGCCGCGAGCGAGGCGCCGTATGACACGAAACCTTAGCGCGGCCGCGGGACTCATTCTTGTCACGAGTCTGACTGGAACCAGAGTGCATGCGGATATGGTCGTCCAGGCTTGCTTCAGTCCGCAGGGAAAATGTTCAGCGCATATCCTGCGCGAAATCGAATTGGCCAAGAAGGAATTGCTGGTTGCCGTCTACGCCTTCACGAGCGACGACTTGTCGAACGCGCTGGTTCAAGCGAAAAAGCGCGGCGTTGCTGTTCAAGTCGTGGTCGACCGGGAATTCGACCTTGCCAACCAGAACTCCAAAGGCAAGTTTTTCGAGGCGCAAAAAATTCCCGTGCGCCGTGTCTCCGGAACCAAGCCGAAAACTCCGGAGAAGGACGCCGGCCTGATGCACCAAAAATTCGCTGTCATCGACAGTCGGATCGTTTTCACGGGTTCTTACAATTGGACGTATTCGGCGGATAGCTTGAACGACGAAAACTTGCTCCTCTTCCGCGATGCCGGGCCGCTGGCGGAGGAATATCGCAAGGCTTTCTTTAGCCTTTGGGACAGAAAACCGTAATGCGCCACTTATCCGGTACCTCGTTCATCATCCTTCTATTGTTTTTCGGCGGCTTTTTTAGCCATGTGCTTTACCAGCGCTGGAACCCGCCGACACCGGAAACGCAACTGTCGATGCCTGGGAATCAAAACTGGCCAGCGCCTGCTTTCCGCGAGCCGCAAAGTTATCGGGTGAATTTTGTACCCTTGTCGTTTTTGCCAGCAGCCGAGGAAACCAACGTTGAAACTCCCATGGTGGTTGCCCGTGAGGTGGAGAAAATTCGCGCTCTTACCGGTAAACAGGCGCGCATACGAGGGCGGGTTTTTCGCGTCGGTCATTCCGCCAAGAGCAACACCTACTTTCTCAACTTCGGTCCTTCCCGCGAGGCTCTCACCGCCGTCATATTTAATTCCGCCGTCGAGCTTTTCGAGAAGAACCAGCAACCGCCGAAGAATTTCGAAAACAAGGACGTGGAAATAATCGGCGCCATCAAAGATCATCCGCAGTACGGCTTGGAGATCGTGGTGGAGAGTCCCAAACAGATCAAGATCATCAACTGATCGATTGGTAATTTATTTATTTGCGATACACTGCCAGCGATGTCTGAACCCACCAAAAAATGCATGGTCTGCGGCAAACCAGTGGCGGTGCCGAAAGGGAGTATTTGCCAACCCTGCCAAGACCGCATTCGCCGGGAGGCCATCGGCGAACAAGTTGGAGCTTCCGAGCGGGCCGATCGCGAGTTGGCGCACCATGGCGTTGCGCCGACCAAGAAATAGCTTGTCGGCCGCAATTCAGCTTGATCGGAGCCAATTTCAGCCGACGCAAATTTCGGCGCACTGCTTGAAATCACTGGGTCGCCAGTTGGTTGTCGAGAGAACTTCCCATTAAGGCGCAATCGCGAGGTTTTGCGCTGGTCGCAAAGGCAAAGCAAGGACGAAACCGTCGAAGCGATTTGGGCTTATGGCGCAGCGAAAATAGGGTTGCGGGGGTGTTCCGGACTGTTATTGCAGATCAAAGCATGGTATAAACCAGTTTTATTTTGTGCCAATTCGCAAGGTTCCGACCGTTGGCGTCCAAACAACTAGCAGGGAGGTCGATAGATCTGCGTTTCCGTGAGTTGATCTCGGTTGGTTTGACTCTAACCGTCCTGCTTATTTTTACCTCGACTGATCCGGTTTGGTCTTTCTCTCCTGACGAAGAATTGACAGCTCGGGCGGCAATTCTCATGGACGCCAGCACGGGGAAAGTTCTTTATCAAAAGGAAGCTGATTTACGCCTGCCTCCGGCGAGCACGACCAAGATTCTCACCGCTATACTGACCTTGGAAAGTGGACGAAAACTCAGTGAATCACTGACCGTTTCGAAAGAGGCGACTCGGGTGCCTGCGTCGAAACTCTATTTGCGGCCGGGGCAATCGGTATCCATTGAGGAGCTACTTTATGGGATTATGCTCGCTTCAGCCAACGATGCCAGTGTGGTGTTAGCCGAAGGCATTGCCGGTTCGGTGGAGCGGTTCAGCGAGCTGATGACCAAGAAAGCCCACGACATCGGCGCAATCAATAGTCATTTTACCAATCCCCACGGGCTGACCGCCCCGGACCATTATTCCACCGTCAGGGATCTCGCTATTGTTTTTCGCTACGCCATGAAGAACTCGACCTTCCGTGAAATTGTCCAAACCAAGTTCAGCTCGGTTAGCACGACCGCGGTGGTGCGGAAAAAAGTCGTGCCGCGGCGTATTTCGGTGCGAAACCATAACCGATTGCTGTGGGGTTTTGACGGCGCAATCGGCGGTAAGACCGGTTATACGCACGCGGCACAAAAATGCTTTGTCGGCGCGGTGCAACGGAACGGCACCACGTTGATTGTTTCGATATTGGGGGCGCGTGATCAGTGGGGTGACACCAAACGGCTGCTGGAGTACGGCTTCGATAACTATGACATGCTAAAAACCCCGTCGCTTCCGGCCGGCAGGCTAGCGCCCGCCGAACAACAGGTCGGTGTCCGCAGTGATCGCGCGTCGGCCGCGGTGGCACCGTCACAGGACAATCATCGGCCCAGGCTAACGGACGGTTACATTTTGCAGATCGCTTCGTTTCGCGAGAGGGACCGTGCGGAATCGCTCTCGCGCCAAATAAGTGAAAAAGGTTTCGATGCTTTCGTCGAACAAACTTCGGTCAATCGGAACGAAACCGCGTACCGTGTTCGGGTCGGTCCATATACCGAATTGGTCACTGCCCAAGAAACCGCGCAAGAAATTCTCAGCAAAATCGGCCAGCGCGTTTTGATTTTACCATTCCAGGCGCCGCGACTGGAGCAGGGTGATCCGAGCTGAGCGCTCATATCACGTCTATTCCGCTTAAATTTCGATTACCATTCCGTCTTCCGCCAGCGTTGCTGTCACTTCATATCTGCGGGCGAGCATTTCTTCGCCCAGATGGGTGAGGACGAGCTTCTTGCAATCGAGGCGGGATAGGTTCGCTTGCAACCGAAGATAGTTCACATGCATGCCGGGCTGTTCGCTGTAGAATGAGCATTCGCACAGGAACAAGTCGACTCCGCGTGCGTGATCAATGAAAAGATCGGTCCACGTCGAATCGCCGGAAAAAAGAATCTGCTTTCCTTCATAAGCGACTTTTAATCCCAGCGAAGTGTCGTGCGTTTGATGCGGTACCCGAAAAGGAAAAACGTCAATTCCATTCACAGATTGCTGCTGTTCGGGCCTTAGAATACGGAAATGAGTGGGCGGAATTTCTTTCACACTCTGGCCGTTGCCGTACATCAATCCGAAGAGTCCACGAACGCGTTCTTCCGTTCCCGGCGGCCCGGCAATCGTTAGCGGATTGTCCCGAGACTGCCGATAGAGATACTCAATAAAGAAAAACGGAATGCCGCCGAAGTGATCGCCGTGAAGGTGACTCAAAATGATGGCGTCCACATCACTTGGGTTCAGTCCGGCTCGCTTCATGGCCAGCAGCGTCGTCGGCCCGCAGTCCAGCAGAAACAGCCTGTTGCTAGCTTCGACGAGGTAACCGCTTTGATGGCGGCCACCGCTGCCGAAAGCATCTCCACAACCGAGAACGTGAAGTTTCATACTTTTTCTTTCCGCTCACTTCGCCAATGTCAGCCAAGGGGCTCCTTACCACACGTTGCCCGGGCTCAGTCCGTCTCTTACTCCCTTTGCCGAGCAAAAGCCAAGTTGCTTTTTAGCGCCTGTGTGACTAAATTGACGGCGTGACCGTTTACAGCCGTCCCTTTTTTTCGTCCTACGCGACTAGTCTTTGGGTTCGTTTTCTTCGCTTCAGTCTACAATCACACAAGAAACTGGAAGCCGATTTAGAAAAGCTTGGTCTGACGCCGCCGCAGTTTTACGTGCTCGCGACCATTGGTTACGCCGGCGGATTACCCTTCGGTGAGATCGGCGCGAAGATGATGGTGACAGTTAGCAATCTCACGGGCATTGTCGATCGGCTGGAAGACAAGAAACTGGTGACGCGCAAGCGCGATGAAACCGACCGTCGCGTAGTTCACGTCATACTCACCGACAAAGGCGCTAAGCTCTACAAGAGCACCATTCCGCAATTTGAAGGAAGTGTTTCGGCAATTTTTGAGAAACTCAATAAACCGCAGCAGAAAGAACTTTCCGCGCTCCTGCGCAAACTCAATCAAGAATCCTCGGCAGATTAATCCGGCTGATCCTGGGCCCAAAACATTTCCATTCACAACGCGCGAAAAGTAGCATCGCCGTAATAAAGCTGAGGGTGTTGCCACCTCTGCGATAGCGCCTTTCCAACCTTCAATAAAGCCGGTTGACGGTGACTTGGTTGACAGGGGTTATTGGCGAGCTATAAAAGGTTAATGCTTAAAGTAATTTTCAAGGCGTTCGTCTGTCAGTGAAAAACCAAAACAAAAATCCCGTTGGGCTCGAAAGAGTCAAAAAATGGCTTTATGCCAAGGGGCTTCTTGAACGCAGCAGCGGCTGTGTTCTTTGCGGCTCATGTTATGGCCACGGGCCGGCCAATCCGATGGAGGACAAGCCGGGGCCC
>DASXSW010000489.1:0-4770 GCA_036505755.1 Binatia bacterium
GATCCAGCGTCTCCCAATCGCGCGCATCACCGAGATGTTCGCTGGCTTGAGTTCTCGTTGGTTGCTGTTGGAATATGCGCCACCGTTGCAGGCGAAGATTGGTGCCAGCCCGGTGCCACTCTTAGACGATTTCACCGCCAGCGACCTTGAGATCTGCCTAAAGGAACACTTCAAAACCGTTCGCTGTTTCCCCTCGTATCCTAACGTGCGCAAATTGTTTCTCTGTGAAAAATAATGAGGGTATTGGGACTTTATAAAGATATCGCGTCTCCTTGGATTTGTGCGACCGTTTATCTTTGGGCCTTGGAGCTGCGGGCGATCATTGGCACGGATAGCGAGCCTGTCACTGCGTGGTTAGCGGATTGCGCCGCCATCCTGCTGACTTTATTGTTCTGGACCTTGATATTTTGCTTGCCGATCGCGCTAGTTGCCGGCTTCGTGGGAAAGGCTCGCGCGCGCTATCTTAATGGGCTTGCCGTGAAAGCCTGCCTGATCGTCATTACGGCGCTGTATTTTGTTCGCTGGTTATTCACTTTGCAATTATATTCCGCCGAGCATGACGTTGGGCTAATCGCGCTTGTCATCGCGGCTGCGGGCTTGGCGATTTGGGCTTTTCAGCGGCGCAGAACTCGTGCGATCGATTTGGAATCAAATTTGCCGTCTCTCGAAGACTGTTTTTTGTTCGCTGCCTTACCCATTGTGATCGGCGCCGTCGTGCTGATCGGAGTTAGGGTTGCCGGCGACGCAGCGCTGGCTCAGAAACATGCCACAGCCGTGGCCTTTGAGCCGAAGCGGGAGGTCCGGCCCAACATCATTCTCATTGTTTCCGACGCGCTCCGCGCTCGAAGCATGTCGCTTTATGGTCATACGAGAGTGACGACGCCCAACCTCGATCGCTGGAGTGAAGCGGCGACGGTTTTCCTCGACGCGCACTCTAACAGCACGCGGACGGCACCGAGCATGACGACAATCCTAACCGGAAAACTTCCTTGGTCCCACGGTCGCCCCACAAAAGTCCAGCCCTCGTATCGATCCGACGAGAATTTATTGCAGCTGCTGCGCGATCATGGCTATTTTGTCAGCGCCGTGACCAGCAATGAAGACGCTTCGATCAATTTGCTGGGATTGAGGTCCGGCCTTTCGGAAAAAGAGACGACGACATTTGAGCACCTGACTCTGTCATGGCTGCGCTCCCATGGAGTTTATCCGACCCCGACCGGGGGAAGAATGTATCAGGGGCTGTCGCGGTTTCTCTGGTTTCTCGGGTACCCGGGCCATACATCTTTCTACGGTTTGGCTGGCGATACGTTAAAAGCTGCCAGTGACTTTGTAAGCCGCGCTAAGCGCCCGTTCTTTCTAATAATTCATCTCCATGAGCCGCACGACCCGTACGATGTCCCGCTCTCCTTCAGGGGTCGGTACTCGATTCAATCGGCCGCCAACAAGCGACGAGAGATTTCATCGGACCATTACGGCCACTACGAAGCTGCTTTACAACCGGCGGTGGATTTTTATCGCGACCAATATGACGAAGCCATTCAGTACATGGACGAACAACTGGCAATTTTTTTTCGCGAAATCGAAAAGCAGATGCCGGGCCGCGACTATATGCTGATCTTTACTGGGGATCATGGAGAATCCTTTGAGCGCGGCTTTATGAACCATGGTGAAGAGCTGTTTGAATCGTCAACGCGCGTGCCCCTACTGATCCGATTTCCCAAGCAAACGCAGGGAACGAAATTGCCAGGCCTTGTACAATCCGCCGACATAGCCCCGACGGTATTATCGGTTGCTGGAATTGACTTGCCGAGGTGGATGGAAGGGCGGGCGCTTCATCCAGATAAGACTCCCCAGTCGGAGGCGACGGTCGCTGTCAACTTCAAGGACCCCGTGGGGCAGAAAATTTTTGATTTGCCGACCAAAGTCGCCATCTGGTCTAAATCTTATAAACTCATCGTTGCCTGTGACACGGGAAGAGTGTCGTTGTATAATTTGGCGGCGGATCCTGGCGAAAGCATCGATCTTTCGGGAACTGCTCCAATAGTGCGTAAAGATATCGAGAATTCGTTAAGGTCTGTGCTAGCTAAACAATCAAGGGGGCCGAGTTTTCCATGCGCCATAAACGATCGATCAGGGTGATTGAGAGCCTGCTGCGGAAACGAGCGTTTCTTTGCGTCTTTCTGTACGTCGCCGTGATCGGGGTCGCGTTGCCTCTCGATGCCGCGGCCTATGTAGATCCAGGCACGACCGGAATGCTGTCGCAAATCCTCTATGTGCTGTTTTATGGCGCTTTGGGAGTCTTTTTCTATTCGCTCCGCTACATCAAACAGTATCTGGCCAATGCCAAACAGTTCTTGGCAAAATTGTTTGGCGCGCGCAAGTAAACCGTCCGTTCCGTCTGACTGACCAACCAACATAACTCAGAGCTTGCAATCGCGTTAACCGGCAATCGAAGATTGTCGTCAGCCGGAACGCTCGGTAGCGATTATTGCGACCTCGTCATGTCCCGCCGTCCGCCTGTAAAGCAAGGGGTTGAAACTTCAATGATGAGAGAATGATTAATGGCTGAAGGTTAAGCAATGGGAATCCCATAAGGATCTGCTCCACGGCTTCATCGGACGGCGTGGCGGGAAGAGCATGGGACCTACGCAGAGTTGAATATGTCCTACCGCGTCAGCGCTGAAATCGAAGTAGTCTTGGGACCGTCTATTGGTGGCTGCTGCGATGAGATCAAGGAAGATGTATTAGGGCCGCTGATCGATAATTGGGGAGAACTGGCCAGGGGCAACCTAAACCATAGGGATGCGAAGTGTTTTCTTGAGTTACGGCGGGTTGAATCGGAATATTCTCGAGCAAGCTAGCATACACGCAACGCAGATCTTCGAAGTGGGTCCATACACGAGTTGCGCTTCCGAAGATTTTTTCTCCTACCGTCGAGAACGTAAAGAAACGGGCCGGCAAATCAGTTTCGTTGGCTGGCATTCCTAGAGTCCTGCTGCGCATTATAGGGAATTCAGTCCGGGTTCTCTTCAACGCGCAACTATCTACCATCGGGCAGAACGAGGAAATCTTCTTTGACCCCAGCATAAGTTCGGGCGCTGGTGGGGCTGGCAAGAAAATAATTTCCAAAGCTTCGCTGCAACGATCGGCTACCTAAGCTCGTAGATATCCCTCTCGCTTATTGATTATGTAAAGCAGATTTACATCTGCTCCCGCCAAATTCTTGTAGAAAATTGTAAAGTCTTACGGTCTTCATTATGCAATTCAGGCCCTTGTAAGATCTCTTTACAGATCCGTGATGGACAATTTTCGAAGCACTCGCAAAGTGAGGGCGTTACTATTTGGCTTGCCTTTTGCTCGTAACGTGTGATTTACATGTCGGAATTCAGTAGCGACCGCAGAAACAAGCAGCTGATGCAAACATTTATATCGCTATACGGCAGCATCCTTCGGCCATGGCTTTGCGTCGTCGTATATCTGTGGCTGTTGGAGCTCCTCGCGGTATTTGTCACGGTCTTCGAACCGACCTTGAATTCTTTGGCGGACTCGGGGGCCATTCTCTGGACGTTAATTTTCTGGACCGCTCTACTTTGCATCGTGCCATCATTTGGTGGCTTGGTGGTTGCCCACTCCCGGTTAACACGCGCCAATGAGCGCGTGTCTAGAGGGGCTTGTGTCATTGTTAGCGCATTTTTTTTGATGCGTTGGCTCGATGGGTGGTGGCCGGGAAATCTTGAGCGCCAGCCAGGTTTTTGGCTCTCCGTAACCGTGGTTGTCGCGATGTATCTTTTCGCCCGGAGGCGGCGAAAGTGTGCCCGGGGTCCATCGCCCTCGCTCATTCCTTCGTGGAATGATTGTTTTTCTTTCGGTGTTTTGCCGCTCCTATTCCTAAGCTTTGTCGGTTTAACAATTAAAAGCGTCACTTATGCCATTCCACGGGCACATTTGGCAGTAACGCCCACCGAGGCGTCGGCGGGAAATCAAAACAGCCCGCCGTTACCGAATGTTATTCTTATAGTCACGGACTCGATGCGGCCTCAAAGCATGTCGTTATACGGGAATCCAGCTGTACCGACGCCCGCGCTGGAACGTTTTGCGGCGGCCGCCAGCGTCTATCTCGAATCGCACTCCAACAGCACGACGACGGGCCCCAGCGTGACGACGCTACTCACGGGCAAGCATCCGTTCACACATGGCAGGCTGACCCGTGAGATTGCGCCGCGTCCCGATGAAAATAATCTGCTAAGCATACTCCGAAATCGTGGTTACAGTACGGCCGCGGTAACGAGCAACTTGGATGCTGCGTTTAGCTCCTTGGCGCTTAACTCAGAACTCACTTACCCCGAACGTTTCGCGTTTAGGTTTCTCCCCGTATCCTGGTTGCGTGACCTAGGCTTTTATCCGACGCTTCAAGGTGATCGCATGTATCGGGAACTGAGCTTGATCTTCCCGTTTCTCGGCTTTCCGCAGCGCACGTCCGCAGATGGTTATATCGAAAATACTCTAAATCAGAGCAGAGACGTGATTTTCCACCTGCGACAGCCTTTCTTTTTGGTCATTCATATTCACGAGCCACATGCATACTCCCCGACACTTTTTAAGGTTGTCAAAGGAGTTAGGAAGAACTTGCCTGGCTTTTACGCATATTACGATAGCGCTATTCAACCCGAAGTCGACGTTCACCGAGCGGAATACGAGGACTCGATTCGGAACGTTGACTCAGAATTGGGAAAATTCTTCGATTTTCTCGAACGCGATTCGTCGCTGAAT
>DASXSW010000490.1:0-3981 GCA_036505755.1 Binatia bacterium
ATACTCCAGGTGCAAAAACTCGCCTTCGACGTCGGCAACTTTGAGAAACCTGAGACCACGATAGACGCCAATTCCATGATCCAGATGAACGACATAATCGTCCTGCTTGAGCTCGCTGAGACTGGTAAGGAAATGGCTCGGATAATTTTTCGTCGAGGTCGTCGGCTGACGCTTTCTCGTCCCGAAGATCTCGTCAAAAGTGATGAGAACGAGATGCGCTTCCGGCAATCGGAAGCCTTGGGTGAGATGGCCGCAGACGATTCCCCGAGTAAATTCCGCCCGCCCGAGGGCTGCCGGCGCTGGCTCTTCGGTCAAGGTGAATTGAATATCGTAATTGCTCAAAAGCTCCCGGAGCCGCGCTGCGTCGCTCTTGGTCGGGGCAACGAAGATGATCTTTTCCGTTTCCCAGGTCTTAAATTGCTCGACCAACGGCTTGAGCGAGGCCTCTTTGCCGTGCAGAGCGGTTTCCTGGCGAGCGTCGGTGGTCAGATAAGTTTCGACCGTGAGCGTCATTTCCTGCGCTCGCTCCGAAGCGGCCATGATCACGAGGGACTCACCGTGAACTTGGGGAAACGCATGTAACGCCTCGCGCCATTCGTGCTCATTCAGATACTCCGCCTCTACCGGCGCCACCAACCGATGGTCTTCCTTGCCCCGCTCGTTGCGGTCCCACGCGAGCTGACTGAAGCGACCGGCTTCCGCTTCGATCCGATCAGCGCCATCCAACCAAATCAACGTTTCCGCCGGCAGATAAGAAAAGACCGGCACTAGTTGGGGGAAAAAGTACGGAGCCAAAAATTCGATTCCCGGGAACGGAATCCCCGCGCGCATCGATTCGAGCAGGCTATTTTTTTCCCGTCGATCGACTTCCAACTCCACCGCCCGCTGATCTAATCGGCGCACGGCTTCTTCTAGTCCGGCGCTTTTTAGTGAGAATTCCTTCATCGGCAGGATCAACATTTCGTCCTGGAGCTGCTCGGTTCGCTGGGTCGCGGGATTGAATTCGCGCATCGACTCCAAGCGGTCGCCGTCGAATTCGAGCCGGAGTGGTCGACGATAACCCGGTGAGAACAGATCGACAATCCCGCCGCGCGCGCTAAAATCACCGCGCTCCTCGACCAGCGGAACGTTTTGATAACCCCATTGAGACAAATGCTCGAGGATTGATTCGCGCGACACATCTTGGCCCGCGACCAGATAAAGATACGATTGCTTGAGCGCCTCCTTGGGAATCACCCGCTGCATCAATGCGGCCGGAGTTGCGATGAGGATCGGTGTCGAATCTTCGACGAGCTTGTAAAGTCCCTCCAAACGCCCGGCGATATTGTCCGGATGCGGCGAGAGATTTTCAAACGGCAGCACTTCCCATGACGGAAAGAGATGTAGGCGTTTGTCTAGCGGCGCCAACCCTCTGTCTTCGCCGAGAAAAAAAGCCAGGTCGTCGAACAGGTTCTCGGCATCGCGCGCACTGGAGGTGATGATGAGAATCGGCCTGCGTATCCTCGCAGCCACCAGGGCGAGCACATAGGCACGCGCGCCGCCCTGCAGCCCCTGAATGCGTTTAGCGCCCATCCAAGTGCCGCTGAGGAATTGCTCGAGTCGATCCGTGAGCGGGATATCGATCATCGGAAAATGCTGAATCGTTGGATTTGTATTTTCGGAATGCCAATAGCCGATGGTTTAGCCTCGGCATGCTCGGCCGCCTTGGCCCACTCCTCGGCGGCCTGGCAAAGGTCTTTCACGCGGACCTGCAAAAACACCGGCTGATAATTTTCGAAGCGAATCAATGCTTGATAAATCATTCGCACCGCCCCTTTGACTTCGCCGAAGTCGCAAAACATCCGAAACGCCGCGGCCAGCTGAATCAGCCCTTCAAGAAACGGCTTATTGCCTTCATCGGTTTCCAAATAAAGTCCTTCCAAAACTTCATGACAATCGAAAAATCGGCCCTGGTTAAATAGACTTATGCCTTCTCGCAACCGAGCATCCATAAATTCACGCTGAAAATTAGGCTACCAGCTTCCTAAAAATCGCTCAAGGTTAGAGATGATCGTTAGATCTTCGGTAGAACCGACCTATTCTTCGCTGGCCCAAAGACGTTTGTCATAATTCCCAATCGCGGCAACTGACAGCACCCAGATACAAACATCGGAGAGAGCCAATAACAGAGCAGAGAGTGAAAAAGAAACTAAATAACTGCCGGTCCAATCATGAAAGGCGCCGCCCAAGTAAGATCCCAGCGCGCCACCCACGCCCACGGCTACCGTCGAGTAGCCGAGGATGGAGCCAAAGCCCTTGCCGGAAAAGATATCGGCGGTGAGAGCCGAAAAAATCACGGCGCGCGAGCCGAAGCCAATGCCGAAAAAAATCACGTAAATGTAAAGCAACCAGGCTTGGCTGGGATCGCGCAAGATCATCAGTGCGCCGACGCCGATAACCGTCATCGCGATGTTGAGCGTGTAAGCGGCTTGTTTCGATAACCGATCAGCGATGAACCCAAATATTACCCTACCGAAGCTGCTGGTAATGCCGGCAAGCCCAAAGATGGACGCCGATAAAAGCTTGCTAAAGCCAACATCAACCACGTGAGCAACCTGGTGCGTGATGATGACGGTTGTCCCAGACGCGGCAGCGATACGGGCGGTAAACAATAACCAGAACTGCAAGCTTTGCAGTGCCAGCTTCGCCGTCCATTGTTGCTGATTCTTTTTCCTCTCGACGCGGTCGCGCAGCCGCTCACCGTAGGGTCCATGCTGATAGAACAACCAAACCAACGGCAAGAGCCCTATCAGGACGCCAACC
This sequence comes from Binatia bacterium, assembly GCA_036505755.1. Taxonomy (GTDB): domain Bacteria; phylum Desulfobacterota; class Binatia; order UBA9968; family UBA9968; genus DP-20. Next base: position 2,803 of record DASXSW010000490.1, read on the forward strand.
GAGTAGATCTCAAAAGCTCGGGCCCAGCCGTAATTCGAGATCAGCCACGCGCTCAGCGGAATCAATATTTCCACGCCGTGTTTTTTTAGAACAGCGAATTACAACAAACTTGAAACTTGTGTTTTTACCGGCCGGCGCTTATCCTATGGGGGTTTTGTATGAGAGTTACACGCCTGACTGCCGCAATTGCGCTTCTATGGGCCGCGGCTTGTGCGTCGTTGGAATCGCAAACCGACTTTTTGACCGGAAGGCGCGCGCTCTTGACAGGCGAGCCCGATAACGCGCTTTCCTATTTCGAACGTGTCACCCGGAGTAATGCGACTTTTGTCAGCGATTCGGTATCGCCGCGAAAAAGCATTTGGACTTACGTCGGGCGGGCCCAATATAATTCCGGTAGATACACCGAAGCCAGGTCCGCATTCGAAAAAGCTCTCTCCCATTTAAGCGAAGACTACGTCGCCAGGTTATATTTCGGCCTAACGCTGCTTCGACCGTCCGCGGCGCCAGCGCCAACCAATGCGTTCAACTTACAGGAAGTCACCTACGCGCTACGCGAAGGCGTCGAGCCTAAAAGAGTCGCGGCGTTGGCGCGGGAGCGTGGCGTCGTCTTCGATTTGACCAAAGAAACCGAAGGCCAATTGCAAAATGCAGGCGCTGACGCTTCTCTTCTAAACGAATTGAAAATTATCCGAGGCGAAAGCGCCAAGCAGAACAAAGTGGGCGAAAATCAAAGAACTCAAGGAGGCAAAGAGCTAACCGCGGCGCTGAACGGACTGCGCGAATGGTTGGACTACACCGTGGCCTATACGACCCAGGGAAGATTTTGGGACCCCGCTCAGCAAATCCGCAATCAGATTCAGCTCTGCCTGAAGCAACTTGCCGCGCGCCCAACAAACTGGGATGCCCTCATCTCAAACGCAGAATGGGTTGGCTACCAGATTGAAGAAGAGAATGATCGCGCGCGACGCGATGAGTTCTTAGAACGCCAACGGGAACAAAGACGTTAGCAATCGGTTTTCCGGTCGCTTCGCTACGAATCAACAAGTTAGCTTATTACCCAGGACTTTTTCAGCGTTACAAGCTCTTTTTGTCTGCTCGATTTCCGTTCGAACGTCCTCATTCGTTGCGTCGATGGCTTTGGCCTTGTCCAGCTCGGCCAGCGCGGCGGTGTAATTTCCC
>DASXSW010000491.1:0-3317 GCA_036505755.1 Binatia bacterium
AATCTCATGCGCATAGGAATAGCAACAGACCACGGTGGATTTCCCTTGAAAGAGCAATTGGTGGTCCGACTGAAATCCGCCGGCCACGAGGTCGTCGACTTCGGTGCTCACCAATTGACGCCCGATGATGATTATCCCGACTTCGTCATTCCGCTTGGCCAGGCAGTGGCCGCTGAAACGGTGGATCGTGGTGTGGCGGTTTGCGGCAGCGGCGTCGGCGCTTCGGTTTGCGCGAACAAGATCCACGGCGTCCGGGCTTGTCTGATTGAGGATCATTTTTCGGCGAAGCAAGGCGTCGAGGACGACAACCTCAACGTCATCTGTCTGGGCGGGCGCATCGAAGGCCCGGAACTGGCGTGGGATTTGGTCCAGACTTTTCTCGCCGCCAAATTCACTCAAGCCGACCGACACCTGCGACGGCTGCGCAAGGTCGCCGCGCTGGAGCATCAACAAGGATAGAACACACAGAAAGGATTTATTATGCCGGATGACAAGATCGTTCAGTTGGCCATCAACACCATTCGGACTCTCTCGATGGACGCGGTTCAAGCCGCGAAGTCCGGGCACCCCGGCACTCCAATGGCACTCGCGCCGCTGGTTTACACTGTCTGGAATCGCAGGATGCGCTTTGATCCGCAGGACCCGATCTGGCCAAACCGCGACCGGTTCGTGCTCTCAAACGGTCATGCCTCCATGCTGCTTTGGTCCATGCTTCACCTCACCGGCGTCCAGGCGGTGAACGCCGAGTATGAGAATCTCGGACAACCCTCGGTCAAGCTGGACGATATTCGCCGCTTTCGCCAACTCGACAGCAAAGCGCCCGGCCACCCGGAATATCATTGGGTGTCGGGGGTGGAAACCACCACCGGCCCGCTCGGACAGGGTGTCGCGACCAGTGTCGGCATGGCCGTCGCCCAAAAATGGCTCGCCAACCGATACAACAAACCAGGTTTTGAAATCTTCGACTACAACATCTACGCCATCTGTGGTGACGGTTGCATGATGGAAGGCGTGGCTTCCGAAGCTGCCTCCCTCGCCGGTCATCTCGGTCTGGATAATCTCTGCTGGGTCTGGGACAACAATCATATCAGCATCGAAGGGAACACAAACATCACTTTCACCGAGGACGTGGCCGCGCGCTTTCTCGCTTACGGTTGGAACGTCCTGCGTATCGGCGATGCCAATGACATCGGCCGAATCGAACAGGCGCTCACAATTTTCAAACAAACGAAAGGCCGGCCCACGTTCATTGTTTTGGACAGCCACATCGGTTACGGTTCACCGCACAAACAGGACACAGCCGAAGCGCACGGCGAACCGATTGGTGACGAGGAAATCCGCTTGGTCAAAAAGTTTTACGGCTGGCCCGAAGACGCGAAATTCTTTGTGCCTGACGGCGTCTATGGCCATTTCAAAGACGGCATTGGCAAACGCGGCGAGGACGCCCGAAAAAAGTGGATGGAGTTGTTCGCGGCTTACCGCAAACAATTTCCCGAGCTCGCGGATGAGATTGAACTGATGCAGCGACGCGACCTTCCGACAGGGTGGGATCGGAATCTTCCTGTTTTTCCCGCTGATGCGAAGGGCCTCGCGGGGCGTGAGGCATCGGGCAAAGTCCTGAATGTACTCGCGCAAAATATCCCGTGGTTCCTCGGTGGTTCCGCTGATCTTGGGCCTTCCAACAAAACGCAGTTAACATTCGAGGGCGCTGGGCAGTTCCAGCGCGCCACTCCCGGTGGAAAGAATCTGCATTATGGCATCCGGGAGCACGCGATGGGCGCCGTGGTGAACGGGATGTCACTCTCCAAGCTGCGGCCATTCGGCGCGACTTTTTTCATCTTCAGCGATTATTTCCGTCCGGCGATCCGGCTCTCGGCTTTGATGGAATTACCCACACTGTTTGTGTTCACTCACGACGCCATGGGCGATGGTGAGGACGGCCCAACGCATCAACCCGTGGAGCATTTGGCCTCGCTCCGGGCCATTCCCGGATTGGTGACCCTTCGACCAAGTGATGCGAATGAAGTAGCCGAGGCCTATCGCTGCATCGTGCAACTACGTCACAAGCCAGCAGTGCTTGTTCTGTCGCGCCAACCTCTGCCGACGTTGGATCGGAACAAATACGCATCCGCCGATGGAGTCGCACGGGGTGCCTACATTCTTGCCGACACACTTGGCAATAATCCGGACTTGATCCTTATTGCGTCGGGCAGCGAAGTCAGCCTCGCTGTGCAAGCCCATGAACAATTGATCGCCGAGGGGATCCGGTCGCGAGTGGTTTCGATGCCGTCCTGGGATCTGTTCGAGCTCCAATCCCAAGAATATCGTGATACTGTATTGCCGCCCAAAGTGGCGGCCCGTGTCGCGATCGAGCAGGCCTCCACCTTTGGCTGGGAACGCTACATCGGAGCGAACGGACGTGTTATCGGCATGCACACTTTTGGTGCTTCGGCACCGCTCAAGGAGCTTCAGAAAAAGTTCGGATTTCACCCTGGTCATGTGGCAGCGGTCTCAAAGGAATTGTTGGGACGCATGTAACCCGAAAGAGTTACTCGGCGTTCACCTAGTCGAGGAATTCACAGTCCCGCCCAGCCGCGCTAGTGTTACGCGCATGAAGAGTGATTGCGAACGCGAATTTGATGACGCGGCAAATGCTCAGCAAGGTTCCTTCGCCGAGGGCTTAACTGGAACATTTAAGTCAGTACTCGGTAATCCTGTTCTGCCCTCGGAGTTTGATTTTTTCGCTCGAGGTTCCCGCCGCACTCAGTCTGGCGTCTATTCGTCCGCCACATGTAAACGCGAAGGAGCTGCCTGATGAACCGAATCCGCCTCTATCTGGAGCTTACCAAGCCGCGAATTCTTGTCATGGTCCTGGTAACGACTGCGTTTGGATTCCTTCTTGGTGGCGGAAATCGCGATTCTGTTGCGCTCCTTTTTTTCACGTTGCTGGGCGTGGGCTGCTCCACAGGGGGGGCGTCGGCACTCAACAATTATTTGGAACGAGACTTTGATGCGAAGATGGTCCGAACGCGGGGGCGAGCCCTGCCAGCGGGGCTGATCGAACCATTTCGGGCGTTGATGTTCGGAGTAAGCCTCGTGCTTCTTGGGGTGCTTCTGCTCGTCTGGGCGGCGAATCTTCTGACGGGCTTTCTTGTTTTACTGGCGGCTTTTCTTTACGTGCTCGTTTACACACCGCTGAAACGAATCACCTGGTTAAACACTACCTTTGGCGCCATTCCAGGAGCGATTCCACCGATGGCGGGATGGGCTGCGGCAACGGGCAGCGTGGGTGCGGGCGCATGGGCGCTGTTTGCAAT
>DASXSW010000492.1:0-5787 GCA_036505755.1 Binatia bacterium
ACATCGCTAGAAATATCTTTGGCATAAATCCTTACTCCGTTGCCGCTTGAAACTATCGATCGCATTGAGCCAAGACCATGCCGCCCCTTCGATTCCTTGCGGCGGGCCAAAGGGCTGAAGATTGCGTTCTTGGAGCGCTCGCCGGTCGCAAAATCCGGTACCTTGCCACATCGCAGCAAACGGCGCATTGGCCGAAGCGTATGATTTGATTACGGAGGCATTCAGGCACACGGGTTGCTCTAGAGAGCGCAGCGACTGAGGTAAACGAATGAAAAAAACTACTATTCTCGCTGTCGCTTTTGTCATGGGCTGGCTTGCTCTCGCACAGGCTCAAGTTTGGGTCGATTCATACACCCCCAAAGATGGAACCTATGTTGGCGGGCATTACCGCAGTAATCCCGACGGGAACCCATACAATAACTGGTCTTACGCGGGAAACGTGAACCCATCTGCCGGAAAACAAGCTACGGGTGATCCTAACCGCTACTTAGAGCAGCACCAAAATAAAAATAACGGGCAAAATCAATATCAGTTCAATCCGTATCAGTTCCGCTGGTAACTGAATCACACGAGATCAGCGGGAAAGCATGCAATCAAAATATACGCAATGCTATGGACAGAGCGGTGAACATAAAGAATCAAAAAGGAGCAAACATGGAAGTGCGCGACGAAGAATATACGAACATGGGGATCGAGAATCTAATCGCCAAAGGAGTGGTCAAAGGCGACACCAAACGGTTTCTATGGCATGTCGGTACTGCGGTGGTAATAGGTTTTCTGGCGGCTGTTTTATTGGGTCTATCTGGACTAGCTGCGCCCGATTCTTCCCACCGTGGTGATTTTGCTGGAGTTAAGATTCTCGAAGACTGCGCGGCGAAGAGAATTCAGGGCTGTTAATCTATGCCCCCAATTGCTTTGAGCTTTCTACAACTCACGATTCGGGAGGGAAAACGATGCCCAAAATCGTAAAGGAGCCTTTCGCTCCAAAGAGGCGGCACATAGACAATTCCGAGTTTCGGGTTCGATGATGGCGCGCGCTCGTTGCCGTCGTCTCTCTGATTTTCTTGAAAGGCCAATCCTAGCGGGATTATCCGAGTGAGACTCTCGCTGTCACGATCTTATTTTCATTTGCTGAGCCGACGCTCACGTTCCAATCCGGCGCAGAGTCGCGTTTCCCTCGAATTACAATCCAAGCGAGACGATAGCCACTGGTCGCCGTCAACTTGGGCGACGACGCTGATACCACCGGCGTCATTTACGGCAATTACACGACACTGCAACTCTAAACCCTGAGATCGAAGCCGCCCAAGATCTTCCTCGCTAGGATTGCTGCTTCCCACCCATTACCCGCGAATCATCGATCCACCACGTAAACGTCGGCATATGGCCGTGGACCGATCGTAATAATACGACTCATCTCCACAGAAAATGCGGAAGAACGCGGCTGGAATCAGACTACTTCAAATAGTTCTCCGACCTCTTGTTCGCTCTTTTCTTTCCGCTCCGCGCCCGGCCAGCGGGCGCAACGTGCTGCCCAATCCCAACATCGATGCCATATTAGTTTGCCACTCCGTTTTCCAAACGGTCGTTTGCCGGTTTCATGCTTTATCTTTGCATTTGCTTCAGCGAGCAGTTCTGTCATTAACGTTCATTTCGACGTTTCGAGAATTCCCGAAACGTCGAAGTCCGTCGTGTTATTGAATCCGCCAAACGATTGGAACGAAGTGAAACGGTTGAACGTGGAATTCGCGGCACGAACAGCTTCTAATATACGCGCCGTCGGCCTTTCAATGAAAAAGTAGCCTGCCCGTTTCTTCTCCCTTGACAATGGGGAGTACCTTGGATATCCGAGTGCTGATTAACCCCACCCGGTTTTCAATTTCATAGTTTCCGCATGGTCAAGGGAGGAGGTAGCCATGAGCGGCGGGTTAAAATTGTTTCACTATATCCGCAGATTCGGCGCCGCTCTGCTACCTCTGTCAGTTACCGCAGCGATAGGGCTGGCCGCCGAAACGCAAGTCTCATTCGTGGGGAAGACTATTCGAGTTGTGGTCCCTGTCGCGTCTGGAGGGGGGTTGGATCTGCAGAGTCGAGCCTTGGCTCCCTTGCTACGAGCGTATATACCCGGGAACCCGTCGGTGATTGTGCAGAACGTGGCCGGTGCGGGGGGCATTGTGGCGGGTAATTTATTTATGCGGGAACAAGGGCCGGAGCTGACGATACTTCAATGTCACATTGGCCATCCTCTTTATCAGCTTCTGGGCCATGAAATAAAATACGATGTTCGACGTTGGCATTTTCTCGGCGGCGCCAAGCGAGATTTTATGCCGGTACTTCAGCGTGCGGAACTTCCTTACACGAATATCAGTGAATGGACTCAAGCCAACAAGCCAATAGTTTGGTCGGCAGATACTCTCGGAAGTACTGTGGAAAACCCGGCACGAATAATGCGCTCGGCTGGGGTGAAGATCAGGATTGTGAGCGGATATCCAGGGGGCACCGCTCGTCTTTTGGCGGTTCTCCGAGGTGAAGCTGACGCGACTCCGGAGGTCTTGACCACGGCGAAGCCTCATCTGGAAGGGGGTAAATTGAAGGTAGTTGGGCGATTAATACCTCCGCAAATACCCGGCTATCCCGACGCTCCTTATGTTTTGAGGGCGTTTGCTTTTACCGAAGAGCAAAAAATTCTATACGGGGTCGCAGAAGCGCCTTGGCATTTGCAGACATGCTGGCTCGTCAGAGAAGAAACACCGAAAGGAATAATTCAGGTCCTACGAGACGCGGTGAAACGAGCGATTATGTCTGTAGACTACGAATCGGCAATGGAGAAGATGCAACTGGGAGGTGATTATATGAGCCCTGAAGAAATTCAGGAAAAGTTCATAAAGCCGCAGCTTGGCATCCCGACCGATTTGCAAGATAAATTCAGAAAAATGGCGCTAAGCGAGGAGCGGTAAGCCCACCGGCTCCCGGACAGTTTGTCCACTATGACCAGATCAAAAAGCGTCTTCTGGAAAACCAAAGGAGGAGAACATGAGCTCATTAACTAGCGGCGCGAAAGTCACGAGGACCTATTTCCTCTATCCGCTCGAGCGATCCCCTGACGCGCTATCCCCTGAGGAGTACGAACAGAAATTCCTCGAGGCCATTGCGGAATCGTTCAGGGCATTTCGTAGCGACCATGTCCCGCTACCCGAAGTGGTATTCAAGGACACCAAAGTCGCGCGACGGTTTTTCGGCATCGAGAGGATGCTCCACTCGGTCTTTGCCAAGTTGTTCCCCAGCTACCTGATGAACGTGGCCGCAAGCTGTCCTTATCAGGATGTGCGTCAAGAGATCTTGAAGGACTGCTGGGATGAAGAGGTGGCTGATCCGGACGCCCAAGGCAAGTCCCATATCGAGGTGTTGTATGGGGATGTGGCGGTCATGGGCATACCGCAGGAGGAAGTGGAGAATTTTGAGCCTACGCCTGTGCTCATGGCCTGTATGCACGCCCTCGATAACATGACCCGGACACTTCCCTGGCAAGGCGGATACGCCGCGATGGGCGGTCTGGAGGCCGCGCGGGTCGCCGTAGCGCGCGGTTACATGAGGCGGGAAGAAGATGCCATAGCGGCATCACACGGAGGGCGAAGTGTGGAACAGCTTTGCGGCGTTCCTGAGGGCTCAATCAAGCTCTGGCGACTTCACGCGAGCAAGGATCTGACCCATGGAGAAGATTGTCTCAAGGTGCTGAAGAAATACTGCACCACGCGCGAGATTCAGCAGCTTACGTTTTGGGCCGTCAAAACGGCACGCTCTCTCAGGGTGATTACCAACAGAGAACAGCGGAGAATCGCAATGGCCGCCATCGGACTCCCGGCAGATTCCCTTATCGTGACATGACATGAGGAACCCGTGGGAATCCACAGCGAGATCGATCTGACTGGCAAGTTGGCAGTCGTTACCGGCGCCGGCCGCGGGATAGGCGCTGCGATTGCCGGCGCCTTCGCCGAGGCGGGAGCGGACGTTGTCGTCGCCGATCTTGACGACGAAAGCGCACAACAGACGGCCCACCGCCTGACGAGCCTTGGTCGAAGGGCACTGGCTGTCAGGACGGATGTGGGCGTTCCTCTGCAGGTCAGTGAGCTATTCAATATTGTTCGCACTGAATTCGGTCGGCTCGATATCCTGGTCAACAACGCCGGAGTTTGGTTTAGGAAACCATTTCTGGAGATCTCCGATTCTGAGTGGGATTTAGTATTCACAACCAATCTCAAAGGGACCTTTCTGTGCACTCAACAAGCGGCCCGCATCATGATGCCTCAGAAGAGCGGTTGCATCATCAACATCGCTTCGCACGCCGGGCTCTTTTACAGCCGCGGCCAAGGCGCTCACTACGCCGCGTCTAAAGCCGGTATTATCCAGCTGACGCGGGTCTTAGCCTTCGAGCTGGGGCCTTTTCAGATTAGAATTAACGCCATAGCGCCGGGCGGAATCAACACCGCCGGAGGCCCTGTTGAAAGTCGAGACTCGGGGTCCAACCCTCTCGGCCGGAGGGGGGAACCCGAGGATATTGCCCACGCGGCTCTTTTTCTGGCATCCCCAATGGCATCTTTCATGACTGGCCAGACGCTTGTTATAAACGGCGGAAGCATAGGACCCGTGTAGGTTGTTAGACTTACTCGAACTCTCCATCAGCCGAACTGCTTCCCGCGTAAACTCTGATTTGAACTTTTCCGCCTGGTCATCGAACACCTCCTCAAGGTTAAGATAAATCTGAGGGGAACTTCCACGTTTCGAGAATTCTCGAAAGTCGAAATGAGCCCAAAAACTCGGCAAGGGTCAAGCTGCGGAGAACTAGCGGATTTCAACGTGGATTCCGGAGCGGGCAGCTTCGGCGCTTCGGTCTCTTAAACACCGGGCTTTCGCTGGCGGTCCCACTGAGAGTACTCTCGAAGGCAAAATCATTTTTGGCAGTGGCAAGTCGGCCTAGCTCGCCTGCCGCCCAGTGCCGCGAGCTCGGGTCGCAACAGAGAGAGACCAGGATTGACGAAATGAACGACGCCCGCCTCTTTCGATAAAAATTCACGGGCAAACGTTGGTTTTCCCTGCCCCGTTGGGTCGCGCGATGATGATGCAGCGAGGCGCTGAACGGCCTGGCTTACTCATGTCAGCGACGATATTAATCGTGGTGGGCTGATGAGACAAGATGGAGCAAGTTCGCTTCGGCAACCGAGCGCAAAGGACGCTCTTGATCTGTCGACGAGAATGCTTACACTATAATGGAAATTACTTTGGGGGCGATGTGGGTTCGACGGGGGTGGGAAGTCAAAGTGGCATGCCGGGGTTCTGTTCACCCGTTAAACAAACAGATCTGCAACTTAAACGCAGACAATTTCGAATACGCCCTAGCTGCCTAATCGCAGTTAGCGTCTTACCGGCTTTCTCCCACGGGGTTGGATAAGACGTCATTCAGTGGGATGGGCCGATTCTCCTGCCGGAGGGGATGAGGCTGAGATCCAAACCGGATGGCTCTGCGAGACCCAGCCGTTGGGGGCTCAAAGAGCGAGATCAAAACATCGGCTAAGCATGTAGTCATATTTGACCGAAGACCTTCGGACGGGGGTTCAATTCCCCCCGCCTCCACCATTCATCTTCGCGGGTAACGGATTGATCTGGTTGTTCTTTTCGTTTGACCACAGATAGTCCGCGCCCACTCCGAACCAGGAAAATGTTCCTGATTTGTGCCGAGTTCGATTCAGTTTTTCCAGCCGAGTCGGCTTGATCCGATTTCGGTTCTTGCGC
>DASXSW010000493.1:0-4248 GCA_036505755.1 Binatia bacterium
AAGAATCTGTGGGCCAAGGTTTACTTGTCGGTCGTAGCGGTAGTGGGTGACATGGTGAAGGGCAACGTGGATGGACATGATTTCCAGGACGCTAGTATCGCAATTTACATTTAGAGTATGAGTCCGACCGGGTCAAGCGAAGGACGACGCGCCGCTCCAACCGTGAAAATTCTCAAGTTGATTTTTACTTGGCATAGGTATTGCCATTATAATAGAGAACGGAGAAGGCGAGCCGGCCTGTGTTGTCGGCCGGTATGACGGATCGCGGATACAGGAGATCAATATGGCGGGAGCTGAATCGATTCATTCACAAAATAAAGTGCGGTTGGGGATTGTCGTCGGCGGCGGTCCTGCCCCCGGCATCAATGGCACCATCGGGGCCGTGACTCTCGAGGCGGGCAATCGCGGTCACGAGGTAGTCGGCATCTATGACGGCTTTGCTCATCTTATGGAGGGGAAGACTGACCGCGTTAAGACACTCGATCACGACGACGTCTCGCGCATCCATTTCGAAGGCGGCTCGATTCTCGCCACATCGAGGGCCAACCCGACGAAAAACGCCGCCGACTTGGAACGCGTCGTCGGCGCGCTGGAAGCTCTTGGAGTCCGTTACCTGGTGACCATCGGTGGTGATGATACGATGTATGCCGCGAGCCAAGTCACGAAAGCCTCCGCGGGTAAAATCCGCGTCTGTCATGTTCCCAAAACCATCGATAACGACCTTCCGCTGCCGGGCGAAACGCCGACCTTTGGTTTTGAAACGGCGCGCCAGTACGGTTTCGAGATCGTTCATAACCTAATGGAAGATTCGCGCACCACTGGGCGTTGGTATTTCGTCGTAGTGATGGGGCGGACGGCGGGCCATCTCGCGGTCGGGATCGGTAAGGCGGCGGGAGCAACGCTTTCGATCATACCGGAGGAGTTTCCCGGTCCGGTACATCTCGAGACCGTTGGGGATATCTTGGAAGGAGCAATTCTCAAACGTCAGGTGCTTTGGGAGCGGCAGGATGGCGTTGCCCTGATCGCCGAGGGTCTCCTCGAACGCATGCCGGTGCAAGAGCTTACGGCAATCCAGGGCGTGCAGATTCAGCATGATAGCTATGGTCACTTGCGCTTGGCCGAGCTTGATCTCGCTTATATCTTGAAGACTCTGGTCGAACGTCGCTTCGCTGCACGCGGCCAAAACCTCACCATTGTGCACAAGACCATCGGCTACGAGCTTCGCTGCGCGCCTCCGGTCGCGTTCGACTGCGATTACGTCAAAACCCTCGGCTATGGCGCGGTAGAATTTCTCTTGAACCCCAACGAGATCACGTCAAAGATCGCCGGCGCGCTGGTCTGCATCGTGAACGGAGAACTGAAGTACCTCAGGTTTGAAGACCTGCTAGACCCGGCAACCAGAAAGACCTCGGTGCGTGTCGTGGATATCTCCAAACCTTCTTATAAGGTTGCGCGGGAATATATGATTCGGCTGGAACGCGAAGACTTTGCCAATCCTCAACAGTTGGAAAAGCTAGCGAGAGCGGCTTCAGGTAAAGACCAAAGCCCGTCCATAGAGGCGTTCAAGAAGAAATTCGAGAATGTTGTCACCGAACTTCGCGGCGGGATGTAGAGATGTAGTCTCCGTGTCGGCAACGACGATCAACTGACCAAAGCACAAGCAGGAAGTTGCTATAAGATTAGTCGTTCGCTGTCGCCGTGGGCAATTAACTCTGGCAAATTTCACGCGAACTCTGCTGGCATATTCATTGCGGTGGACACGTACCGGTCAATCTGTGCTAATTTTCACTCATAGAGGGTTAGACCAAGCTAAAGGCGGCACATGATCTTTGCGTCTTACCAGATCGCGAGTTTTCACGACGAAATGTTTCTCGCCGACGGCGCTCCGCGCAGCGGCGCACGTTTACTAAAAGAGCGTATTGAATCGTTGCCGGACGGCGAGCTGCTGGCACGGCAAGCGGCTGCCGAACGGTTGCTGCTGCAGAGCGGTATCACTTTCAATGTCTACAACGACACCGCCGCGACGGAGAAAATTTTCCCCTTCGATATCATTCCGCGGATCATCGAAGCTGCGGAGTGGGACTGGATCGAAAAAGGCTTAAAGCAGCGGGTCTATGCGCTCAATTTGTTCATCGATGATATCTATCACGAGCAGAAAATCATCAAAGACCATGTTGTGCCGGAATACCTGATCCAATCGGCGCGGTCGTTCAGAAGGGAATGCATCGGGCTCAATCCGCCGCAAAGGGTTTGGTGCCATATTACCGGGACTGATCTGGTACGGGATTGCGACGGGCAGATGTATGTTCTTGAAGACAATTTGCGCTGTCCCTCCGGCGTTTCCTATGTGCTCGAAAACCGGCGGATTATGAAGCGGACTTTCCCGCAGGTTTTCGAGGCTTCGCGGGTCCGTCCGGTCGATGAATACCCGAGCCGCTTGCTGTCAACGTTGCAGTCGCTTTTCCCCTCGGCCATGGAGTCACCCAGGGTCGCGGTACTTACTCCCGGGATATTTAACTCGGCCTATTTCGAACACGCCTTTTTGGCCCAGCAAATGGGCGTACCGTTGGTCGAAGGGCGCGATCTGGTGGCCGTCAACGGCCGGATCATGATGCGGACGACCAAAGGATTTGAGCCGGTGGATGTGCTGTATCGGCGAATTGACGATGATTTTCTCGATCCTCAGGTCTTTCGACCTGACTCATTGCTCGGTGTTCCAGGGCTGATCGAGACTTACAAGAAAGGGCGCGTCGCCCTGGCTAATGCGCCGGGGACCGGTATCGCCGACGATAAGTCGGTGTATGCCTACGTGCCAAAAATTATCGAGTACTACTTGGGCGAAAAAATCATGATCCCCAATGTGCCGACGCATATCTGCGCCGAGCCCAATGAACTTACATACGTTCTGGCAAATCTAGACAAATTGGTCGTCAAGGCGGTGAACGAATCGGGCGGCTACGGCATGCTCGTCGGACCGCACTCGAGCGCAGCCGAACGAGATGAATTCGCGCGGCTGATTCAAGACAATCCGCGCAATTACATTGCGCAGCCGACGCTGGGACTGTCGCGGGTGCCGGTCATCGCCAACGGCCGAGTCGCCGGACGCCACGTTGATTTGCGACCTTACATTCTATATGGCAGCGAGATTTACGTGCTTCCCGGTGGATTGACGCGCGTGGCACTCAAAGAAGGTTCACTGGTAGTCAACTCTTCTCAGGGCGGAGGCAGTAAAGACACCTGGGTTCTGCTGCCTTGAGTCCTTGAGGTCTAAATTCTGCAGAGCGCGCGGGATGTGTCGCGTGGATGTATGCTAAGTCGGGTTGCCAATTCGATCTACTGGCTCAGTCGTTATATGGAGCGCGCCGAAAACGTCGCGCGTTTCATCGACGTCAACCTGCAGATGATGCTCGACCTTCCCACCGGCTCCAGAGAGCAGTGGCATCCGCTGATCAGTATTTCCGGTGATGATGCCGCTTTCGCGTCACACTACCCGATGCCAAGCCGTGAGAACGTGATCAAGTTTCTCGCTCTCGACAGCGAAAACCCCAACTCTATCATTTCCTGTTTGCGCGCGGCGCGCGAGAATGCGCGCACAATTCGCGAGGCGATTTCCTCGGAAATGTGGGAGCAGGTCAACACCAGTTATTTGACGGTTATTGCCGCCGCTTCAGACCCGCTGCTGATTCACTCGCCTTACAGTTTTTTTAATGAGGTTAAGAAGGCCAGCCAGCTGTTCGACGGCATCACTGACGCGACCATGTTGCATGAGGAAAGCTGGCATTTCTACCGCATGGGACGCCTGTTGGAGCGCGCCGATAAGACTTCCCGGCTATTGGACGTCAAGTACTATATTCTGTTGCCCGTGCTGGCCGATGTCGGAACCCCGTTGGATGATATCCAATGGGCGGCGGTGTTGCGCTCCGCGAGCGCGTTGGAAATGTACCGCAAGCGACACGGTCACATCGCTCCCGAACTAATTATTGAATTTCTCGTGCTCGATCACGAGTTTCCGCGCTCCATTCACTTTTGTTTAACGACGGCCAATGATTCGCTTCACGCAATTTCCGGCACACCGGTCGGAATGTATCGCAATCCCGCCGAACAGCGACTAGGTCAACTGCGCGCCGAGTTGGCGTACACCGACACCCGTCAGATCATCGCGCGCGGCTTGCACGAGTTCCTCGATGCCTTCCAGACCAAGCTGAATCTGGTCGATCAATGCATCTTCGACACCTTCTTCGCTTTGCG
>DASXSW010000494.1:0-4098 GCA_036505755.1 Binatia bacterium
AACGTTATCGCTACTCGGGTGATCACGCTTATGTTCAGGGGAAGGCTACGGAGACCATCAATCCGGCGAGAGTTCTATCGATGCTGGGAGGAAAACGAGCCTATCGAAGGTTTATTCACGATGGTCTGAGCGAAGGACATAACGAGGAATACTACGCGGTGGAGGACCAGAGATTTCTCGGCGCCGAAGGGTTCGGAGAAAAGTTGCTGAAGAAGCAACCGGGCTTGTCGGGTAAGACGCCGAAGCGGCGGTCCATCGAGACGGCGGCGAGAGAGCTGGCGAAGCTGTTGAAAATAGCAGTCCCGTCGCTGCGGAGTCCGGATCGGGGTTGGGCGATATCGAGAGCGCGCACGCTAGCGGCGTACGTGTTGGTTCGAAGACTCGGTTATCGTTTAAGTGATGTGGCGGCCTATTTTGGCAGGGACATAGCGACACTCGCCACCTTGCTCGCGCGACTGGGCGATCGGATGCAAGCAAATGATAAGGCCAGACGGGAGGTTGATCAGCTGACCAAGATAGTTGAGTCGTCGAAGTCTGACCCCCTACCCGAAGTCTGACCCCCCCTACCCTACCAAAATCAATTACTTTTTCAGTGCAGCTGTTGCACGGTGGCCGCGATCGCTATACTACGCGTAAACCGGAACGGGCTCCGGTACTTTCGCGAAAATTGGGATTGATCGCCGAGATTGACTTTAAAGGGAATGCCAAGGCGGTCGCCGCAGAATGATTCGAAAGCTCGCGGTCTTGTGATAAGCGCAAGGGAGATACTGCCGGATGTAGACGAAAGGGCAGCCATGGACAACGTTAATCCACATTTTAAACCGATAAGAGTTTATCTTGAGTCGGTGATGGTCAGTGGGATGCTTCCTACCAAGCACCAGCGACTAAGCGACTATTTTAATTTGGCGGCCGGCTACGAATGCTTCGCTCTCAAAGACTCGATCGCGGGAGATTTCGACGGCCATCCCTTTGCGGTCAACTCTGGGGAATTTCTGATATACAAACCGGAAGTGATATTGGTCGCCGACATGCGCGAAACAGAGGAAGCCGGTTCATCAGAAGTGAATCTTGAGCGGATCGATAAAGAAGGCAGAAAAGTTATGCTGAGTGTCGGCCCCTTTTGGCTCCAAGGAACGATTCACATCTTACCTGGGACTACGCCCCAACAGGTCTTGACGGGCAACACCGGATTCGTTCCTCTGACAGAGGCAAGGCTACTCAAGCCGGTGCAATCTGAACTTCGGACATTCCTTATCAATCAGACCAAAATAGGCGTTTTGGCCTCTCTGGATTAAAATTCGACGAATTCAATTTAGCGCGTGTCATACACTGAGCCAGCACCGCGGCTGCCATAGAGCAGGCACTTTTCGTGGATTTCGTTCATAATCTTTTGAGCTTCTCGATTCGGTTAAACGCCGGGTCGCCCATTAGCAGGCAGGTCAAGAGGCACAGACGTTCCTTTGAGAATTTTTTCTTTATTCCCTGTTTCAACCCTCGCGGAATTTGTGATCCCAGAGTGACGCGCCCCTGTTTTCAATCAATTGGTGTCGGATCGTATGTACCGAAACTCGTTCAAATCGTTCAAGCCGTTCAACCGCGTTGCTCCGTTCAAGACGTTTAAATAGAGCCTCTTAGGACTTAAATTTACTCTGCGTCGATACGTGCATTGGGTCTTCGAGGCGAAGAAGCGCTTTGCTCTGCGTGCTCGATTATGGTGACATCCAACCACATTCACCTTTTGATCAAAGATACCGGCGGGAACGTTATCGCCCAGAGCATGCAACTCATCGCGGGTCGCACTGCGCAGGATTACAACTAGCGAAAAGGCATGCTCGGCGTCAGCCAACTTGGAAAACTCTCCGGAAGGGAGCAAAATATGTTAACTGTATGAGCGCGAGGTGAATCACGGCAAATAGTTAAAGAATTAACGCCGCATGAGAAACCGGCATTCTGTCTCGAAGACGTTGAGGCTTGTGTGGTTTCGGAGAATCCTGTCCGGCTGAGGGAAGTGTGGGAACAGATGGCCAGGCGACGAAACGATCGAGGAATTGCTCGCGGCGCTGGATGACGGCGATAATGCCTGAGGAGAAATTCGCAATGGCGAAAAATTTTGACGAGATAACGGAAGAGATTCGAAAGCTGCCGGACATCGAAAAGTTGCGTTTGGTGGACACTATTCTGTCGGACCTCGATAAACCGGATCCGGAGATCGACCGGATATGGGCGGATGAAGCGCGGAAACGATGGGCGGCGTACAAAGCCGGCAAGGTGCCAACGGTCTCTTATGAGTCCGTAATGGCCAAACACCGCCGGCCGTGAAAGTTGTTTTCCTTGCGCCGGCGCAAAATGAACTCGACGACGCGGTCGCTTGGTATAACCGGCAAGCCGCGGGGTTAGGCCGGGAATTACTGGATGAGTTGGACCGGGCCGTTCGGCGCCCACTCGCTTTTCCGCAGTCGTATCCGGAAATTGAACCGGGCATTCGGCGTTGTCGCTTGGGGCGATTCCCTTATGGTGTGATATACGGGCTTGACGGTGACACTCTCGTAGTTGTCGCAGTTGCCCATTTGCATCGCCGCCCGCGTTACTGGATCGATCGAATCTAACTTGAGCGATCGCGCCGAGCGGCGTCTCGGGTCACCCATTAACAGGCAGGTCAAGAGGCACAGACGTTCCTGTGAGAATTTTTTTCTTATTCCCTTTTTCAACTCTCGCGGAAATATGTGATCCCTGATTGACGCGCCGCTGGTCGAACACGGTGCCCGGGTCGCGAGGCAGCGCTCAAAGCGTCTCTACTCCTCGGCCGCCAGCGTAGCGTTCATGCTGTTCTTTGTTCATCATTTCGTAGGCGTAGCCGATGTCGAACATCAAATTGAACCGCTCCGCATAAAAGCGGTTAAACACCCTCTTGGCAAACGCTAACGCGTAGGGCGGTCTGCGCAGGAGAGCGTCGACCATCCGGTCGCAAACCGAGTCGAGTTCGCTCGCCGGGACCGCTGCGTTGATACAGCCTCTCTCGTAGAGTTCCTTGCCGGTCAACTGCTTACCCAGCCAAAGGTACTCGCGGGCGAGCGGCGGGCTCATATGGAGCGGTACGAAGATCGAGCCTCCGTCCCCGGGTACGATTCCGGCACCGGGTCTCCCGACGTGAGGGTTGCCGTCGCCCATGCCGAGATGGTGATCGCAAAAGACCGCGTCCTCGCGCGCGAGGATAAAGTCGCAGGAAAAAACCAGGCTAGAGCCCCATCCTTTTACCCCGCCGTTGACTTTGGCGATGATCGGTTTTTCGATCTCGATAATCTGCTGGAAAGTGTGGTGGAGCGCCTGCAGGCCGTCCCAGGTCTTGTCCGGTGAATGGCCGTGAAAGTGCGGATGGTTGGGTGCGGTCATGCAGAAAACGTCGTCTTGCCCGGTAATAACGACCACACGGATTTCATTATCGAAACGGATCTCTTCCAGCGCGATGCCAAGTTCGCGGTGACGGCCGGGCTTGGGTGCGACGTCATTCTTGTCGTGGACCAGCATCGGCGGGGTAAATTCGATTGTGGCGCAATTGTTCTTCCGGGTGACTTTGATGGTTTTGTATTCGGGCATGATTTTGACTCCTTCTTGCTATAGATATCCTGAAGTTTGTTAGATAGTGGCAGCGACGCTCTCTTCAAGGTTCAACGTTCAATGTTCAAGGTAAAACTGAGACGCGTTTAATTCGTTCGCTGCTTTCGGTTGTCGAGTTTGCCGGAGCGTTTTATCACGAGCGAACTTGAATCTTGATTTTTTAGGTGATTGACCGTGCAAAAGTCCGCTAAATACGAGCACGCCGTAACCTGAGGTTACGGCGTGCCTGGGTGCGATGAATTGTTAGGCTGCGCTCAGAGCAGCGCCAAAACCGGGTGCGTGGCGAATCTTATGCGAGCGCCGGCCGGTTTGAAGCTCCGGCTGCAAAGGTCGAGCTAGTGTGATTCCAAAACATGCCCCACCTCCATCTCTTCCGGCGTGGCGTGGCGGGCATCTCTCCGCTGCTGCAACTGACGCTCCTGGTGTGCCTTGATGGGCTCAAAGTTAACGCGCCCCCTCTCCCCGCTGGTGATGTGGAGGATC